>CAJLUP010000121.1 GCA_905209865.1 uncultured Lachnospiraceae bacterium | reverse complement strand
GCAGCGGCGGGAGCTGGTGTTGTAGTTCTGAAATCACGTAAAAAACGTTCCTAATTAAAAGAATGTTTTGGGAAAATGAAAAATAATTGTTCCGCAAAACAGGAAAAATAAAAAACAGTAAAACACAGATTTTTCTGCCGGCAGGTAATTCCTGTCGGCAGTTTTTGCAATGACAACGAGTCGAAGTCCGGGATTGCCCGGGACCTTGGCGAGCGCTTACACTAGCCGGAATGCGTCTTTTGGTACTTCCGGTGAGTGTTGTAAGAATCAAATTTGTATATTATTTCTAATAAGGATAGTTTGAAAGCGAAAAATGGAATTATTAATTAGTGAAAAGTGATGAAAATAATATGAAAAATGAAAAGAGTTGTGTTTTATATGTGAAAATTATATAATGACAAGAAGAGTGTAATTAAGCTCGTCAAAAATCAAGAAAGCAGAGAGGTAGAAAATGGGAAGGAAAATGAAAAAGTTAACGCGCGCCGGCGCGGGAGCGCTTGCCGGAGTAATGATCTTTGGATTGGCAGCTCCGCTTGCACCTCTGAGTGTTGAGGCGGCAGGAGAAATTGAAAATCTTGCGCTTAACAAAACAGCGACTGCAAGTGAAGAAGAAACGGATGTTTATTCTGCTGCAAAAGCAGTTGACGGTGTGGTAAACCGAGAAGCACCAAAACCGCAGTCGCGCTGGGCGACAAATACGCATTCAGATCAAAAAGCGCAGTGGCTGAAAGTTGATCTCGGTGCGAAGAAATCATTCAGGTCATTTGTTATTGCGTGGGAGCGCAGAAATATTACAAGTTATAAAATTCAGATCTCTGATACCGGAGAAGACAACGACGAATCTAAATGGACAACCGTTTATGAGAAAAAGGCCGGTGACAAGATTTCGGGGATTAATGAAAATATCCGTTTGGACGAGCAGAAAGAAGCAAGGTATGTTCGTCTGTATATAGACGGATATACACCGGATGCATTGGATGACAGTGTGAGCTGGCAGTCTGTTTCTCTTTATGATTTTCAGGTTTATGCAGACGAAATACCGGATAAGGTTCTTCCTGATGAAAACTATTGTCTGGAAGGAACGGCAGAAGCTAATGACTTTGAGCCGACAGAGGGTAATACTCAGGCGGGGGGTAAAGCAATCGATGGCGATCTGACAACCCGCTGGGCGACAAATCCTGACAATGAAGGTAAGGGAGCGGCTGATCGTATTTTGACTGTGACTCTTCCTGTTACGCAGAGAGTTCAGTACTTTAAGATTAACTGGGAAAAGACAAATATTAAAGAGTATACGATTGAAGTAAAAGACAGCTCAACTGGAGAATTTAAGCAGGTTTATGAAAATACACAGCAGATTACATCTACAGAGGAAATTATTTCTTTAAAAGATGCGGTATGGGCAAAAGAAATCCGTTTGAATGTGAAGAGCTATGGCGAGGCTGTGCCGAACTGGTATAATGTTTCTGTGGCAGAATTCGGTGCGTACGCTGTAAAACCGGAAGCAACTCCGGATCCGGAAGTGCCGGAAGATGAGACTTTGCAGGCTCTTGCGAATTCAATCGCAGCTCCTAAGTTTAATGCAGATAAGACACAATTAACATGGGATACTCCGGAGGGAGTAAAAGTAGAGTTCCTTGCTGATTATGAGCAGATCGTCGGAAGAGACGGAAAGATCTATCAGCCGCTTACAGATACACAGATTAAAGGTATTTATAAGGTGACGAAGACGGCAGAATCTGTTGCAGCAGAGGGAACAGAGCAGAAGAATTATGCAGAAGCTACTGTAGAACATACAATCACAATTCCGGGAAAACATAAAGAAAATGGTGCTAATGCAAAACCGGCGGTTGTTCCGGAGCTGGCTGAGTGGTACGGCGGAGAAACAAAAGGTGATGTGACAATCAGCGGCAAGATCCTTGTTGATCCGAATGCAGGTGATCTCAAAGCTGCGGCAGATGCTTTGGCGGCAGATTATGAAGCGGAACTCGGTAAGAAGATGACTGTTGAAACAGGAAGTACTCCGGCAGCAGGAGACATCTACTTTACACTTGATACGAGTGATAATGGTCTTGGAGAAGAAGGCTATGTTATGGACTCTGATGCGCATGTAAAGATTACTGCGGCTCACCAGACAGGCGCTTATTGGGCAACACGTTCTATTCTTCAGATTGCAGAATTGAACGAGGGAAAACTTCCGAAAGGAACAACAAGAGATTATCCGAAGTATGAAGTTCGCGGATTTATGCTTGACGTTGCGCGTAAACCGGTTTCTATGGAAACTTTAGAAGACGTTGCGAAGGAAATGGCTTATTATAAGATGAATGCTCTCCATATTCATTTGAATGATAACCTTATCTTCTATGAAGATTTCGCAACAACAGAAGAAGCGAGAGAAAAAGCATACACAGGTTTCCGTTTGGAGTCTGACATTAAGAAAGACGGCAATGGCGGGCTCTTCCGATCTATAAAGCGGATCTGACAAATGAAGATATGCATTATACGAAAGCAGAGTTCAGACAGTTTATCCTTAATTGCCGCGCGATGGGAATTGATATTATTCCGGAGTTTGATACACCGGGACATTCAGGAGCATTTACAAAAGTTCGTCCTGACCTGATGCTTCAGGGAAATGCTTCAAAGAGAGCGGGCGAGCAGTTCGATCTTTCAGATGCAAAATACGCGGAGTCTTTGGCTTTCGTTCAGAGCGTATGGGATGAATATCTGAATGAAGATATGTTTGATAAGAGCATGACGGTACATATCGGAACAGATGAGTATTATGGTGAGAAAAACTGTTTCAGAAAGTTCTCTGATGATATGATCAAATATATTCAGGAAAAAGGATATACGGTTCGTATGTGGGGAAGCCTTTCCAATATGCTTGAGAATCAGCCGGGAGCATATCCGGTAAGAAGAGAAGGCGTACAGCTTAATATTTGGAACACAGGTTATGCCAATCCACAGGATATGTATGAGAAAGGTTACGAGTTGATCAATACACTTGAGTCGAATTATATTGTTCCGGCAGCGGGATATTATGGAGACTATCTCAATTCGAATCATTTATATACAAATTGGGTTCCGAATAAATTCGGAGATCAGGCAACAATTCCGGCGGGATCAGATCAGATGCTTGGAGCAACATATGCTATCTGGAATGACAGTATCGATACTCGTGCAAATGGAATTTCGGAAATTGATATTTATGATCGCTTTGCATCAGCGCTTCCGGCAATCGCAAGTAAGGACTGGGGCGATGGAGCAGATAAGAACTGGACGCAGGTAAAAGAAGTGATAGATCAGTTGGGCGATGCTGCAAACAGCAATCCATATCACAAAGCAACAGCTGATGAATCCGGTAAATATATGGAATATCAGTTTGATGATAAGAAAGACAGTTCGGCAAACAAGAGAGACCTTGAGCTGGCAGGCGGTGCAAAGCTTGAAAATGGAAGTCTGAAACTGACAGGCGGAGAAAGTTATGCAGCAACTCCGATTGATAAACTTGCTACAGGCAATACACTGGAATTCGATATCACATTAGACAAAGAAGCGAAAGCAGGAGAAATTCTGTTTGAAGCTGATAATTTAGGTGATAACGGTGATTACGTTCATGATATCCGTATCATGGAAGACGGAAGACTCGGATACAGAAGAGAACTTTATGATTACTACTTCGATTATAAACTTCCGGTAGGTGAGAAAGTTCATCTTGCAATCAGAACAGAAGGTACAAAGACGTATTTGATTGTTAATGGACAGGCAATGGAGGCGACAGGAGTTTATCGCAACAGACAGACTGATCCGGAAGGAAAACCGAGAAAAGAAGGAATTTCTATTTCGACATTGCTGCTTCCGATTCAGAGAATTGGTTCAAAGACTAATTCGGTTAAAGCAGTAATTGACAATGTTGTTGTTTCTACAGAAGCGCCGGAGACAACCCAGAATGATAAATCAGGATGGACGGGAACAGCGACATCCGCGCATACAAATGTTGGAAATGAAGGAACATTTGAGATGGCGTTTGACTCAAGACCGGAAACACACTGGCATTCAGATTACAGCGGAAATAAAGAAGATAAACTGCTGAAAGATAATTTGAATAAAACAAAAGGAAATCTTGACAGTGTGACAGGAGAGATTACTTTCGATAAAGGCTATGAAATTAATAAGGTTTCATTTACACCAAGAACAAATGCAGCGAGCGGTATTATAACAAAAGCGGATTTATTTGTTAAAAATTCTGCTGATGGTGAATGGGTTCCGATTGCAGAAAATCAGACATTCGCAAACAATCAGGCTAAGAAGACAGTTCGTTTTGCTCCGCAGACTGTATGGGGAATTAAAATTGTGGCAAAACAGTCGAACGATGGCTGGGTAGCTGTATCTGAGTTTGATATTGCGGCTCCGCAGAAATGCAACATTATTGTAGAAACGCAGGAAGGCGGAAAAGTTGAAGGCGCTGCAAAGAATGTAAATGAAGGATCGGAAGTTGCAGTAAAAGCAACTGCTAAGAATGGCTACAATTTTGCCGGATGGTATGATATGACAACCGGTCAGAAAGTGTCTGATGATGCAGAATATAGATTTACTGTAGAGACGAATACATCTTTGATTGCTCACTTTACGAAAGAAGGCGAGACGCCGCAGCCGGAAGAATGGACAGTAACATTCAAAGGCGCTGACGGAGAGAAGATTGCAGAAGTCAAAGTGGAAGATGGAAAGAAAGTAGCCCGTCCTGAAAACGATCCGGTGAAAGAAGGCTACAAGTTCATCGGCTGGTTCGCAGATGGCAAAGAATTTAATTTTGACACAGAGATCAAGGGAGATCTTGTGATTGAAGCTCGTTTCGAAAAGATTGAGACGCCTGATCCGCAGCCGGAAGAGTGGACAGTAACATTCAAAGGCGCTGACGGAGAGAAGATTGCAGAAGTCAAAGTGGAAGATGGAAAGAAAGTAGCCCGTCCTGAAAACGATCCGGTGAAAGAAGGCTACAAGTTCATCGGCTGGTTCGCAGATGGCAAAGAATTTAATTTTGACACAGAGATCAAGGGAGATCTTGTGATTGAAGCTCGTTTCGAGAAGATTGAGACGCCTGATCCGCAGCCGGAAGAGTGGACAGTTACGATCAATGGAGAAACGGTTAAGGTAAAAGATGGTTCTAAGCTTACTCGTCCTGCAGATCCGGTAAAAGAAGGCTACAAATT
>CAJLUP010000120.1 GCA_905209865.1 uncultured Lachnospiraceae bacterium | reverse complement strand
AATAAACTGTCGACCGCATTCTTAAACTGCCGGTTATGATTCGTTTCAAACTCCCTGAGCACTCTTCTGTCAAGCTGTTCTTCTGTCAGCGCCGGCTTCAGGTCGATATGAAGAGTAAGTTCTTTTTCTTTCAGCCGCTTTCCGATCACACTGCTGGCGCTTAAAATAACAGGACCTGTTACACCGTAATGAGTAAACAGCATTTCTCCGAATTCCTCATATAATCGCTTCTTTCCATCTGTTATCCAAATCCGAACATTTCGAAGAGACAGACCTTGCAGTTCTTTGGCATACCATTCTTTTACTTCCATCGGAACCAGAGCAGGAAACAATTCTGTCACCTTGTGCCCACATGCCTTTGCGAAACGGAACCCATCTCCGGTGGAACCTGTACTCGGATAAGAAACACCCCCGGTCGCTACGATCACTGCATCTGCCGGAACGAACTCCTCCTTCTGTTTTTTTGTATGATCTGAAAGAAAAACGCCTTTTATCTCCCCGTCTTCCACAGACATTTTTTTCACTTCAGTGCAAAGAAACACCTGAACACCAAGACGATGCAGTTCTCTTTGAAGCGCTCCGATCACATCTGATGAATGATCAGAAACCGGGAAAACTCTGTTTCCTCGTTCGACCTTTGTCTTTACGCCAAGCTTTTCAAAAAAGTCAATCACCTGCTCATTCGTAAAACTGTAAAATGCACTGTATAAAAATTTGGGATTGCTGACTACCGCCGGGAAAAATTCTTCGATTTCCGATGCATTTGTAATATTACATCGGCCTTTTCCGGTTATAAACAACTTTCTTCCAAGTCTGTCATTTTTCTCGTATATACGAACATGATGTCCGTTTCCGGCAGCAAATACCGCAGCCATCATTCCAGCGGCGCCGCCGCCGATAACGATCACATTACTCATTTTTTCCTCCTGCTGTTTCCTCTGGGAAATAAGGACGTTTCATAGGATCCAATTCATCCCTGCTGTATACTTCATATTCTCCCCATATTTCTTCTAACGTTTCAAGTGTTGAGACAACTTCCCTCTGCTTTTTCATACAAAGCGCTACAACAAGCGCATTTACTACACTTAAAGGAGCTACCAGCGAATCCACGATCGACGCCATATCACTTCTGGCAATCAAGTTACAGGACGAATACAGATTCATCGGCGAATGGATACTGTCTGTCAGAGTGATCACCTTCGCCTTGCGGTTACTTGCAAATTCCAAAGCTTTTAACGTACGCATAGAATATCGCGGGAAACTGATTCCTATGATAACATCTTTTTCATTGATCCTGATCAGCTGTTCAAATATTTCACTTGAACTGTTTACATCGACAACAGACACATTGTCACAGACAAGATTTAAGTAAAATCCCAAAAACGATGCAAGCGGAGCACAGCTTCTGATCCCGATCACATAAACCCTCCTCGCATTAAGAAGTGTGTCTATAGCAAGATCAAACGCTTTGTGATCAATATCAGCAAGCGTCATTTTGATTTTATCAATATCAGACTGAAGGACTGTTTCTAAGATTTCACTTTGGCTGATTCGACCGTATGTCACTTCCATCCTCTGAATCGAATTCAGCTTATTGCGAACAAGTTCTTCCAACGCTTTTTGAAATCCCGGATATCCTTTATATCCGAGCTGTGTCGCAAAACGTACGACTGTCGACTCGCTCACTCCGACAATCTCGCCTAATTTTGCTGCCGTCAAAAAGACCGCCTTATCATAATCATTGCATACATAATCTGCAAGGCGCCGCTGTCCTTTACTCATTTTTTTATATTTTTCTTTAATTCTCAGTAAAAGTTCATTTGTCGTTGTTTCATTTTGTCCCATTTTTGTTTCCTACTTTTTTCATTATTACTGACTGATTATAGCTTATTTTTTCTTTTCTGTCATTGCCCGATCATCAGATCATCAAAATTTATATCGGTCTTGTGTATTTTTTTAACCAGATCCGCTCTTTTTCATCCAAATATTTCTCAAGTTTCTCATAAACAGTATAATGATACTCATTTAGCATCTTTTTTTCTTCTTCATTCATTTTTTCCGGAAGTACAGCGTCAAGATCGACAGGCACAAAAGTAAGCGGTTCAAAATGCAGAAATTTCCCAAATTCATTCTGTTCATCTTCTGCAACGAGAAGTTCATTTTCAATCCGGATTCCGTGCAGTCCTTCCCTGTAAATTCCGGGTTCATCTGTAATTACCATATTCTTTTCAAGCGCCGGAGCCGGATTTTTTCCTTCCCTCCATCTGAAATTGATGGGAGGTTCATGAATATTCAAAAGATATCCTACTCCGTGACCTGTTCCGTGATTAAAATTCAGCCGTTCTTTCCAAAACACTTCTCTTGCAATACAGTCCAGATTCGCTCCACTGCATCCTTCAAGAAACACTGCATTCATAAGACGGAGCATCGCCCTTAGAACAAGCGTAAAATCTTCTTTTTCCTGACGACTCACATCGCCAAGCGCCACTGTTCTTGTAATATCCGTCGATCCGTCCTTATAGTGTCCTCCGGTATCTGTCAGAAGAAAATGCCCTTCCTTTAGAAGCACATTGCTTTCTTCTGACGCGCTGTAGTGAACAATCGCTCCATGCTCATGATATGCGCTGATCGGTTCAAAACTCGGTCCTAAATATCCGTCCTGCTCTTTTCGGAAGGCTTCCAAACGATCAGAAGCAGAAATCTCGGTAATCTCAATCTTTCCGATATTTTTCTTCAGCCAGTACATAAATTTTGTATGAGCCACCGCATCTTTTAGATGAGCCTGCCTGATATGCTCCACTTCAATATCATTTTTCACCGACTTCATTTTTATTTCCGGATTCTCTTCTTCAATAACTTTAACCGTATCCGGTATCAATTTATAAACAGCATAACTGATCCGTTCCGGATCGATCAAAAGCTTTCTCGTATTCTGGGATAAATTCTTTTTCACGTTTTTCAGTTGTCTGATTGCATCTTCCAGTTCTGTATAAGGTCTTAAAAAGACATTATTTTTTGCTAATTTTTGTCTTAGTTCTTCTGAAAATTTCGCCTCTTCTGTAAACAGTTCAACATGTTCCTCATCCATCATCAAATGCGCCAGCACAAGAGGACAGCAAGGAATATCATTCCCTCTGATATTCAGAAGCCATGCAATATCGTCAAGACTTGACAGAAGGTGAACATCTGCTCCGGCCTCTGACATTTTCTTACGGACTCTTTCTAATTTAGATAATACAGATTCCCCTGCATAGGCTTCTTCCAAAGCATAGGCTTTTCCCGACGGAAGCTTTGGTCTGTCTTCCCACACAAAATCCACAAGATCTGAAAGACAAGATATCTTTCCCCTCTTCTCTTCGGCAATCTTCGCAAATTCTTTTCCCTTTTCTACTTGAACGGTTCGACCGTCAAAACCGACCGTTCCGCCTTCCGGCAGTTCATTTCTCACAAAGTCTTCCAAGCTCGGGCAATCCGGCTCTCCCATTTTAAAAAGTTCTATCCCACTACCCTGCAGTTCTTTTTCCGCCTGTATAAAATATCGGCCGTCCGTCCAAAGACCCGCTTTATTTTCCGCGAAAACCGCTGTTCCGGCAGATCCTGTGAATCCGGTCACATACTGCCGTTCTTTAAAATAATCTCCGATATATTCACTGTTATGATAATCCGTTGATGAAACGATATACAGATTAATCTTTCTTAACTTCATTTCAGATCTAAGAGCTGCAATTCTGTCTGAAATGCTCCCTGAATATTTCATCCAAAGCCTCCTGCTCCTTAAAATTCCTTTTTATGATACCACTAAACGAAAAAGAGTACAAATAAAACAGGATCGATCTCCTGAATAAATTCAATCGTTCGATCCTGCTGTTATTCATTCTGATTATACCGGATATGCTCCGTTCTTAGTATCTGCTACTGTAACATCAACTTTCGTCTGCTGTGCCTGTCTGTATTTAAAGAAATCAACGGCAACCTGCGGGAATAATGCGTAAGTAAGAACGTCTTCATCCTGCTGAATCCACTGCTCACATTCTTTTCGAAGTGTATCAAGCTCATTCGGGATCAAATCAGCCGGACGGCATGTAATGATCTCTGCATCCTCACCTAAGATCTTCTGCTGAAGCTGTGCGTCAACCGGTTTTGCTGTTGCACCATATTTTCCTGCCAGAATATCCTTTGTCTCTTTCGTCGCCATTTTATATCTCTCGCCCATCAGGACATTGAATACAGCCTGTGTTCCCACAATCTGAGAAGACGGAGTAACAAGCGGCGGCTCACCAAGGTCTTTACGGACACGCGGCACTTCTTCAAGCACATCATAGAACTTATCTTCCGCTCCCTGCTCTTTTAACTGAGATGTCAGGTTAGAAAGCATTCCTCCCGGAACCTGATATAATAAAGTCTTAATATTCACACCAAGGTTCTTCGGATTGAGCAGTCCGCTCTCAAGCGCTTCGTCTCTGATCGGACGGAAATAATCTGCAATCTCAGATAACAATTTCTGATCCAAACCTGTATCATACGGTGTTCCTTTAAACGTTTCTACCATTACTTCCGTTGCCGGCTGAGAAGTTCCAAGCGCAAACGGAGACATCGCAGTATCAATGATATCAGCTCCTGCTTCTACGGATTTTAAATAAGTCATTGAAGCAACTCCAGATGTATAGTGGGTGTGCATCTCAATCGGAATACTTACCGCTTCTTTCAAAGCAGTAACAAGCTCTGTCGCTTCATACGGGACAAGCAGTCCTGCCATATCTTTTACGCAGATGGAATTTGCTCCCATATCTTCGATTCTTTTTGCAAGATCTACCCAGTAATCAAGCGTATATGCATCTCCCAGTGTATAAGACATTGCAACCTGAGCATGAGCCTTTTCTTTATTTGCCGCTGTCACCGCTGTCTGCAAATTTCTAATATCGTTCAGACAATCAAAAATACGAATAATATCGATTCCGTTTGCAGCGGATTTCTGTACGAAATATTCAACTACATCATCTGCATACGGACGATATCCGAGAATATTCTGTCCGCGGAACAGCATCTGAAGCTTTGTATTTTTAAACCCGTCACGGAATTTCCGAAGTCTTTCCCACGGATCTTCTTTCAGGAAACGTAAAGACGCATCAAACGTTGCACCTCCCCAACATTCAACTGCATGATATCCGACCTGATCCATCTTTTCAATAATCGGAAGCATCTGATCTGTCGTCATTCTTGTGGCGATCAG
>CAJLUP010000119.1 GCA_905209865.1 uncultured Lachnospiraceae bacterium | reverse complement strand
GAGCAGATAAACACAAGCCATACGGTAAAAACGCCGCCCGGAAGTTCTCTTGTAAGATAAATATAAGACAACATCACCGCCACATAAAACACTCCGAAAAATGCCGCCATAATCTGCTGCGTATTATATTTCGGATAAGAAAATACAAGCACTGCCATCTGACAGATTAAATATGCCATGAAAAGCATCATAAACCATGTATGTTTTTCTCCCGGAAGATATTCCTGCGCATAGAGAAGAGCATAATACCCAAAAGCAAAAATATAACCGACTATTCCCGGCATTTTTTTCTCAATGCCGAACACTTTATACAACTCTGACATTCCGATCAGACTGATTACAAAAAGAACTGTAAATAAAACTTTCCCTCCGGCAATCACTGTCGCCAATGCGATAATCATCAGCATAATGCCGCTCAACAACCGTGTTCTAAACATAGATTACGCCTCCTCAACTTTGCCGAATCTTCTGTGCCTGTGGTTGTATTCCTCGATTGCTTTTACAAGTTCTTCTTTTGTAAAATCAGGCCACGGCACATCTGTAAAATAAAATTCCGAATACGCAAGCTGCCAAAGGAGATAATTCGACAGCCTCTGTTCTCCGCTCGTACGGATCATCATATCAGGATCCGGAATGCCGTGCGTATCCAAATAGGACTCAAACACGGACTCCGTGATCTCTTCTGCCTTAAGCTTGCCTTCCGCACAGTCTTTTGCCATTTTCCTTGCTGCCCGAGTCAGTTCATCCCTGCTTCCATAATTCAAAGCAATCGTAAAGTTCAGACCGCCGTTATTGATCGTTGCTGCCTCTAATTCCCGAATCCTGCTCTTAATATCATCATCCAGCGGCTCGATATCTCCGATCACCCGGATCTTCATATCATTTTTGGCAGCTGTTTTCAGACATGTTTTCATATAATTGCGCAGCAGTTTCATAAGGGCTGCAACTTCATTTTCCGGACGGCTCCAGTTTTCCGTCGAGAACGCATAAACTGTCAGATATTTAATTCCCATACGCCATGCTTCCTCGCAGATTTTCTCTACATTTTTACTTCCCTGCGCGTGTCCGTAGTTTCTCGGCATTCCCTTTGCCTTCGCCCATCTGCCATTTCCATCTAAAATAATCGCTATATGCTGTGGTACTTTCATCTTCTCTTCCTCTCTATACGAAAGGGGGCTTACAGTCAAAGCCCCCAGTTTTTCCGCTATAATTATAAAGATCCGATTACACAGTCATGATCTCTTTTGTCTTTACATCGACCATTTTATCGATCTTTTCGACATATTTATCCGTAATCTTCTGAAGATCGTCTTCCAGATCTTTGATCTCATCTTCTGAAACCTCTGTTCCTTTTAATTTTTTAAACGCCACATTTCCGTCACGGCGGATATTACGGACAGCTACTTTTGCAGCCTCGCCTTTCTTCTTCACATCTTTTGCAAGTTCTTTTCTTCGTTCCTCTGTAAGCTCCGGAAATACAAGGCGGATCGTTGAACCGTCATTCGTTGGATTAATTCCAAGATCTGATACGAGGATTGCTTTCTCGATCTCTTTGAGCATGCTCTTTTCCCACGGCTGAATCTGAATCATACGCGCCTCCGGAACAGATACGTTCGCAACCTGCTGGATCGGTGTCGGAGATCCGTAATAATCAACTGTCAGTTTATCAAGAACGTGAGGGTTCGCACGGCCTGCTCTGATCGTTGCCAATTCTCCGTCAAGATTATTGATTGTTTTCGTCATCTTTGAATCATATGTTGTCAATTTTTCATTCATACTTATATCCTCCTGCAATTTTTTTCCGCTTATACAGTCACTTTCGTTCCCGTAAAGTTTCCGCTCATCGTTTCTACGATACTGTTCTCTTCATTCAAACCGAACACGAGCATCGGCATCTGATTCTCAAGGCAAAGAATCGATGCAGTAAGATCCACTGCGGCAAGCTTCTTATCGATCACTTCCTGTATTGATATCTCATCGTATTTGACTGCTGCCGGATTTACTTTCGGATCACTGTCATAAATACCGTCGATCGCCTTTGCAAGCAGCATCGCGTCTGCTTCGATCTCGATCGCTCTTAATACCGCTCCTGTATCTGTCGAAAAATACGGATGTCCCGTTCCGCCAGCGAAAAAGATCACTTTTCCCTCTTCTAACGCTTCTACCGCCGCATCTTTTGAAAACAATGACGTAAACGCACCGCATACAAACGGTGTAAACACTTCTGTTTTCATTCCGACATGACGGAAAATATCAGATACATAAATACAGTTCATTACTGTCGCCAGCATCCCGATCTGGTCTGCTTTCGTACGGTCGATCGTCTCACTCGTTCTTCCTCTCCAGAAGTTGCCTCCTCCTGTTACGATTGCCACCTGGATTCCGTCCTCTGTCAGTTTCTTTACCTGTTCTGCAACTTTGATACAAGTCGCCTCATCGAATCCCGTTTTTTTATCTCCTGCGAGCGCTTCTCCGCTCAGCTTTAACAGTACTCTTTTCATATCGTACTCTCCTTTGTTTTCTTCACATCAACTGTTTAAAATCAATGCTGACCTAAAATGAAGTATAACATAAGTTTTCCATTTTGTCATGTACATATCCCGTATCTCGTTCATCTGTCATAACCGTCAGTTTATCCCCTGCCATAAGCATCGTTTTTCCTTTCGGAATAAACTCTTTCCCGCCTCGTTCCACCGCAACAAGAAGACAATTATTAGGCAGATCGATTTCCATTACCGTATGCTTTTCCAATACCGATCCGCTCATAATCACGAACTCACTCAACACTTTCTGTCCTCCTGCATAGACCGGCTCTTTCTCTCCTTTTCCTTTCAGCAGAGTGGCAAGAAGGCTTTCATAGATCGGTTCTGATTTCAGAAGCGTTGCCGTAATATAGGCAGTCACGGAAACAAGCGCAAGAGAAAGCATCTGACTTACTGACCCGGACATCTCAAAAAGAAGGATAATACCTGTTATAGGCGCGCGGACAATCGCCGTAAAAAATCCCGCCATCGCCAGCAAAACAAAATTATTCATATACATCGGATCTAACCCGAAACATTCTGCTCCGATCATAGAAAAAATCCCGCCGATCATTGCGCCTAATATCAAGAGCGGGAAAAAAATTCCGCCCGGCGCACCAGAACCGAAACTGACTGCCGAAAACAAAAATTTGACTGCAAGCGTAAGAATCGCAAGTTTCAATATCATTTCTCCGTTCGTCAGGGAAACGATCAGATTCCCGCCGCTTCCAAGTACCGACGGCATACACAATCCAAGCACTCCTGCTGCCGAAAACGCGATCATAAGCCGGGTTGTTTCATTTAAAAATTGAGGCTTTTTATAAAGTTCCTGTGCTTTGAGCATTACCTTATTATAAAACGCTCCGGCAATCCCTAAGATCACGCCTAATATAAGGATCATCCAATAATAATTCTGAGGCAGCGACTGATCCAGCCGAAAATGAAACACCGGATCAAGCCCTATAATATGAGAAGATATATAATCTGCCGTAACCGAAGCTGTCATAACCGAAACAAGAAGACTTGTGGAAAACCCTTTATGTATCTCTTCCAAAGCAAACATCACCCCGGCTAAAGGGGCATGAAACGCAGCCGCAAGTCCGGCGCTGGCTCCGCATGTCATCAGATACCGCTCTTCCGTTTTCCCTCTGCCGAAAAGTTTTGATATTCCCTGACCGCTCATTGCACCAAGCTGAATAGACGGGCCTTCTCTTCCAAGAGACAAGCCTCCGAACAGACAGAGAAACCCTCCCGCAAATTTAGCCGGCAGAACCTTGAGCCAATTTTGATGCAGTTTCCCAAGTATTTCTCCTTCCACCTGCGGAATTCCGCTTCCTGATATCATCGGTTCCCATTTCACCAGTTTTCCGACAATCACTGCAAGCAGCATCAAAACAGCAAACCATCCTGCGATCCGCAGCGGATTCCCCTTAATAAATGCCAGAACTTCATTCAGCCATTTTCCCGCGTAAGTAAGTGCAATCCTGTAAAGGAGAACAACTCCTCCTGCAACTGCTCCGACAAGAAGTCCTTCCCCGATCAGAATAACCGGTAATCGCTGTGCTCTTTTTATTGTATGCGATGTATTCTTTTTCATTTTTCCCTCATCTCTTTCCATAAAACACGTTACAAAAGGAACATAGAAACGATTACTGTAACGATCCCGCAGATACCGATCGCAAGCCCGCTCATTGCTCCTTCCACTTCTCCGATCTCAATCGCTTTCGACGTTCCTACCGCATGGCTGGATGCTCCGATGGCAAGTCCTGCCGCTACCGGATCGGATACCTTGAATATTTTTATAAGAAGAGGCGCAAATATCCCGCCTAAAATACCTGTCCCTATCACTGCAACAACCGTGATCGGAACAACGCCCCCTGCAGGTTCTGATATACTCACGGCAATCGGCGTCGTTACGGATTTAGGCAGCAGTGAAACCATCAGCCTTTCATCCAACCCAAATACCTTGCACAAACCGTAAACGCTCCCCATCGATGCCAGTGAACCTGCCGTGCATCCCACGAGAATCGGAAGCCAGTATTGTTTCAATATTTGCATTTTCGTATAGATTGCCACGGCAAGACATGCAGTGGCCGGAGCAAGAAACATATTGATAATTTCTCCTCCTACATTATAATCTTCATAAGGTATTTTAAAAACAAGAAGCACCCCGACAATCAAAACAATAGCAATGACAAGCGGATTGCAGACCGGCGTTTTTAATTTTTGATTCAATTTTACTCCGATTCCAAAGGCAATCACACTTAACGCAACCCCAAAATACGGAGAAGAACACAATTCTTTCATTTTCTTTTTCCCCCTGTCTGCAGTTTTTCGGATTTTTTTCCTCCCATCAGACGAATTGTCAATTTTACACTCCATGCCGTCACTGCAAAAGTGATGATCGTTGAAACAATACAGATTATAATCAACTGTACAAACGAATGTTTCAGCACATCAAAGTAATTCATAATGCTCACACCGGCAGGAACGAAAAAAAATGCCATATTTCCAAGCAGAAAATCCGCCTTTTCCTGAATATGTTCTATTTTTAAAACTCCGGTAAGCAGACATAAAAAAAGAAGTACCATTCCGATCACACTTGCCGGAAACGCAAGCGGAAGCAGTTTCTCTACTACAAGACTAAGCCAGCATACTGTAAAAATAATCCCGATCTGTTTAATGATCTTCATTTGCATCAACTCCTCAACTGATTTTTTACATTTTGACCTTTTCT
>CAJLUP010000118.1 GCA_905209865.1 uncultured Lachnospiraceae bacterium | reverse complement strand
AATCAGACGCTTCGGATCGCAACCGGTGTTCTGAACGAAATTATGACCGAAGCCGTGGCAATGCAGCAGCCGCCGTCAGATAAAGGAAAGAGATTGAAGCTTTACTATATTACACAGGTTGCTGTCAAGCCGCCGACGTTTGTTATTTTTGTTAATGATAAAGAACTGATGCATTTTTCCTATACACGATATTTAGAAAATAAGATCAGAGAGGCGTTTGGTTTCAGAGGGACTTCCCTGAAATTCTTTATAAGAGAACGGAAAGAAAAGGGGTAAAAAAGATGGAGCGATTGATCTGTCTTGCGGTTGGATATGTGTGCGGTCTTTTTCAGACCGGATATTTGGTCGGCAAGATGAACCATATAGATATCAGGAAGGAAGGCAGCGGTAATTCAGGAACAACGAACGCCTTGCGTGTGCTCGGTTGGAAAGCCGGACTCCTTACATTTTTCGGAGATGTTTTGAAATGTGTGGCAGCGTTTCTTTTTGTACGGCTTATGTATCGTGGAAGCGACTGTCTGCCGCTTCTTGTGATGTATGCAGGGGCCGGGGTGACTCTCGGACATAATTTTCCGTTCTATATGAACTTTAAAGGCGGGAAGGGCATTGCGGTAATGGCAGGACTGGTAGTAATAAACAGCGGGTGGCATATGCCGAAAAGTATTCTTCTTCTCCTTGTTACAGCATTGTTTTTTCTCATTCCGGTGATCGTAACGAGATACATATCGGTTGGTTCTCTTTGTGCATATACTGCATTTTTGATTGAGATGATCTTGTTTGGGCAGTGGGGCTGGTTCGATATGGAGACCGGATATTGTTATGAGTTATATGGACTTGTATTTCTTTTGACTGTACTGGCATGGTATCGTCACAGAGAAAATATAAAACGTCTGATTAAAGGAACTGAAAATAAATTCGGTTCAAAAAGAAAGGGGCATTGATTTATGGCAAAAGTTGGGGTGATCGGCGCCGGAAGCTGGGGAACGGCATTATCCGTTCTTTTGGCAGATAACGGGCATCAGGTGACAATCTGGTCGATTGATGAAAATGAAGTGAAAATGCTTGATGAGAAGAGAGAGCATTTAATGAAGCTTCCGGGTGTAAAGCTTTCCGACAGTATGAAGATTACGGGAGATTTGAAAGCTGCTGTTACGGGGAAAGATTTTTTGGTGCTTGCAGTGCCGTCCCCGTTTACAAGAGCAACTGCGAAGAAAATGTCGGCGTATGTAGTTAAAGGTCAGATCATAGTTGATGTGGCGAAAGGAATTGAGGAGAGCACCTTGCTGACGTTGTCTTCCCAGATTGAAGAGGAGATTCCGCAGGCAGATGTGGCGGTTCTTTCAGGACCAAGTCACGCAGAAGAAGTTGGAAGGAGACTTCCTACAACATGTGTGATCGGAGCCAGAACACAGAAGACGGCAGAATATTTACAGTCAATGTTTATAAACCGGGTGTTTCGTGTTTACACAAGCCCGGATATTCTGGGAATTGAGCTTGGTGGTTCTTTGAAAAATGTGATTGCTCTTGCGGCCGGTATCGCGGACGGACTTGGATATGGAGATAACACAAAGGCGGCGCTGATTACCCGCGGAATTGCGGAGATCGCGCGGCTTGGGGTGAAGATGGGCGGAAAGATTGAGACGTTCACCGGATTGACGGGGATCGGCGATCTGATCGTTACATGTGCAAGTGTTCACAGCAGGAACCGCAAAGCAGGATATCTTATCGGTCAGGGAAAATCAATGCAGGAAGCAATGGACGAAGTTCAGATGGTTGTTGAAGGCGTTTATTCGGCGAAAGCGGCGGCAAAATTGTCGGAAAAATATGATATCCCGATGCCGATCGTAGAAGAAGTGAATAAGGTACTGTTTGAAGGAAAGTCACCGTCAGAGGCGGTAGATGATCTGATGCTTCGGGAATCACGTTCCGAGCATATGTCTCTTCAATGGGAAAAATAGTGTCATACCCCCTTTTGCAGATGCATACATTGTATCAGCAGAACAAGGGGGTATTTTTATGGAATCATTTCAAGTATACAAAGATATGAAAGCACGGACGAACGGAGAGATCTATATCGGTGTAGTCGGACCGGTTCGGACAGGCAAATCGACATTTATCAAAAGGTTTATGGATCTTTTAGTTCTGCCTAACATGACAGATTCTCATGCGAGGGAACGCACGCAGGATGAATTGCCACAGTCTGCGTCAGGAACGACAATCATGACGACAGAACCGAAATTTGTTCCGAAAGAGGCGGCGGGAGTGAAATTGTCAGATGATTTGGAAGTGAAGATTCGAATGATTGACTGTGTCGGATACATGACGGAAGGAGCATCCGGGCATATTGAAAAGGATGAAGAACGACAAGTAAAGACTCCGTGGTTTGAGTATGAGATTCCGTTTACGAAAGCAGCGGCGATCGGAACGCAGAAGGTGATACGAGATCACGCGACAATCGGATTTGTCGTGACAACGGATGGAAGTGTTACAGATTTGCCCAGAGAGAATTATATTCAGGCGGAAGAAAGAACGGTAAAAGAGTTAAAAACAATCGGGAAACCGTTTATTATCTTACTGAATTGTCAGAAACCGTATACAGAAGAGGCAAGAAAACTGTCTGCGGAACTTCGTGAAAAATATGAGGCGGCAGTAATGGCTGTGAATTGTGAACAACTGAAGGAAGAAGACATCCATGAAATTATGAGGCAGGTTCTCTATGAATTTCCGGTTACCGAAGTTGAGTTTTATGTTCCCAAATGGGTGGAGATGCTTTCAAGAGAACATAAGATCAAACAGAATCTCATGGAACATGTGCGCGGAATCATGGAAACAATGGATGATATTCGAAGTGTGGCGGCGAAAACATTCGAGGCGGAAGGTCCGTACATAGAACGCATTCTGACGGAAAAAATCGAGATGGATACGGGAAAAGTGCGGATAAAGATTGAATTTGCGGAATCTTATTATTATGAAGTGATCAGCGAAGTAACAGGAGAAGAAATTCACGGGGAATATGAATTGATGACCGCAATGAAAGAATTATCAAAGATGCGGGAAGAATTTTCAAGGATCAAAGACGCTTTTGCCGATGTGAAGATGAAAGGCTACGGTGTCGTAAGTCCGGCGAGGGAAGATATCCGTCTGGAAGATCCGGTAATTATTAAACAGGGAAGCAAATACGGTGTGAAAATCCGTTCTGAGGCTCCGTCAATCCATATGATCCGTGCGAATATCGAAACCGAGATCGCTCCGATTGTCGGAAATGAGAAGCAGGCAGAAGATCTTGCGGGATATATTAAAAAGGAAAGTGAGACGCCGGGCGGAGTATGGGGAACAAATATTTTCGGAAAAACAGTAGAAGAACTTGTGATGGATGGAATGCGGAATAAAATTGCGATGATTAATGATGAAAGCCAGATAAAACTGCAGGATTCGATGCAGAAAATCGTAAATGACTCAAACGGAGGCATGGTGTGCATTATTATCTGACAGCAGTCCTTGACAAGGAAATAAAAATAGTCTAGGCTTTCAGTATGACAAAAGAATTCAATAGGAGGCGTAAGATGAGTACGCAGTTTGATAAACTTGAGAAATGTTATGAATATTGCAGAACAGTGACAGATTTTATCCCCCGTGTCGGTCTGATCTTAGGATCCGGACTCGGGGGATACGCGAAAAATATGACGGTTGTAAAAGAGATTCCTTATAATAAAATACCGGAATTTCCGGTTTCAACGGTGCAGGGACATGACGGGAAGTTTTTGCTTGGATACATAGGAACAGTTCCTGCGATGGTTATGAAGGGACGCGTTCATTATTATGAAGGCTACACCCCTCAGGAAGTCATTCTTCCGGTTCGTCTGATGAAACGGATGGGGGTGGATATCCTTTTTCTGACCAATGCTGCCGGAGGAATCAATCTTGATTTTCAGGTGGGAGATTTTATGATGATCACAGATCATATTTCTTCGTTTGTTCCGTCCCCGCTGATCGGGGAGAATGTATCGGAATTAGGGGAGCGTTTTCCGGATATGACGCAGATTTACGATCGCGAATTGGCACAGATCATCGAGCAGACTGCTTTGGAAGAAAGCGTCGGTTTGAAAAAGGGCGTGTATTTGCAGACGTCAGGACCGAATTTTGAAAGTCCGGCAGAAGTCCGTATGTATGGACTTTTGGGAGCCGATGCAGTGGGAATGAGTACGGCATGCGAGGCTATGGCTGCCCGTCATGCGGGAATAAGAGTCTGTGGGATTTCGTGTATTTCTAATATGGCAAGCGGACTTGCACAAGAGGAGTTAAGCCATCTTGATGTACAGGCTGTGGCAGATCAAAGAGCAGAGGAATTTGAACGTCTTGTGACACGATCGATTGAAAAGATGTGCGAATAAGAGAAACAAAAGCAGGAGAAGAGGATGAAGACGAGAATATACAATGCAAGAATATTGACAATGGAAGAGAACCGTCCGATTTTTAGAGGGGAAATCCATATCAGGGACGGTAAGATTTCCTGTATAAAAGAAGCCGGAAGCAAAGAAAGGGAACGGGTGTGCGGACTGCTTTTGGGTGAAGAAAAGGAATGGGATGAAGAAATAGATGCGGCGGGAAATTTGATCATGCCGGGATTTAAAAATGCGCATACTCATTCAGCAATGACATTTTTACGGTCTTATGCAGATGATATGAAGCTGCAGGAATGGCTTTTTGACAAGGTGTTTCCGGCAGAGGCGAAACTGACTCGGGACGATGTGTATTATCTGACAAAACTTGCGATTTTAGAATATTTAACGAGCGGCATTACGGCGGCATTTGATATGTATAAGCTGAAAGCGGACAGTGCGCGGGCAGCGAGGGAATTGGGATTCCGAATGGTTTTCTGCGGAGATATCAATGATTTTGGAGGTACGTTGAAAGAGATGGAAGACGATTATCTTCGCTATCGACAGGAGGATCCTCTTTTATCTTATCAGTTTGGATTTCATGCAGAATATACAACGGGGCGCAGTTTGATGGAACAGATTGCACAGCTTGCAGGAAAATATAAAAAGCCGGTTTATGTACATTGTTCAGAGACGAAAAGGGAAGTGGAGGAATGCCGGGAAAAAAGCGGAATGACGCCTGTTGCATATATGGCATCTCTTGGCCTTTTTGAAAACGGAGGCGGATTATTCCACGGCGTTCATATGGATGAAGCTGACTTTGACCTTATGAAAGAGAAAAAAATAACTGTCATTACCAATCCGGCTTCAAACTTAAAGCTTGCAAGCGGAATTGCACCGATCAAAACCTATCTTGAGAAAGGAATTCCGGTTGCCATTG
>CAJLUP010000117.1 GCA_905209865.1 uncultured Lachnospiraceae bacterium | reverse complement strand
CAATAAATATTTTACTTCTGTAACAATAAAAGACTTATTATAATTTAACTCTTTCTGTTATTTGTGAATGCAGCATTCTAATCTATCTTTTTATATAGATTAAATCCGTCATCCCGTTATATGATTGCGTTTTTACCAACTTTAACTTAATTTCATGGTCAGCCTTTTCAAAAAGCCGAATACCGAAACCCAAAATCGTCGGAATCACAGTAATATAATAACAGTCAATAACATCCTCTTGAACCAACTGCTGGATAAGGTTTGCTCCGCCACATATCCAAATTCCTTTTCCGTTTTCTTCCCGCAGTCTTTTTATCAGTTCAACAGGATTTTCATTGACAAAACGGATTTTATCGGAAGATGTTTTTGGCTTGTGTGTTACAACATAGGATGTAAAATCATCATAAATCCATTCGTCCGGTGAAAGTTCAGTAACAATCTGATGATAAGTATTCCACCCCATTATCACAGTATCAATGTCTTTCACAAATTCAGAATATGAGTCAATGTTATCGTCATCATTGCCCTGTCCGGTCAGCCACTCAACGCTGCCTTTGCTGTCTGCAATATATCCGTCAAGGCTCATTGCAATAAACAAACTGATTTTTTTCATAAGTTCTCCTTTTGATTCATAAATTGGATTTACGCCAAGACCACCTACAATGCGCTCGCTGTCTAAGCAAAGATACCAACCATATTCTGTTTCATGATTGAGATAGGCCTCCATGCATTCAAGATAAGCTTCTTGTGGCACTTCCCATTTATCATAAAACCATGTGGCTGCTTCTTCTTTTAATTCAGGTTTTTGTCTTAAAGTAACATAGATATATTCATTCATATCCTTATCTCCAACTTCTAATTTATCATTCCTTTACCATCACATAATTTGTAAGAAAAATTCCTTGTCTTTCTACCTGTTGTTCTTTTACGACTTTGTATCCTCTCTTTTCAAAAAATGGTCTTGCCGTAATAGAAGCGTGCGTCGTTACATTTTTCTTAACAAATTGTTCCAGTCTGTCACAAATAGCAGTTGCAATGCCTTTTCCTTGATGGTCTGCATGAACAAATAAGCGGTCAAGATATCCTGTTTTATCTATATCACCAAAACCGACAATAACATTGTTTTCAACAGCGACAACACTATAATGTTCTTGCAACGACAAATCCCATTTTTCCAAATCCACCTGTCCCGTTGCCCAAACATTTAACTGCTCTTTCGTATAATCTTTTGCATTAACAGTATGTACCGTATTATAAAACAGTTCTGTCAATTCTTTGCAATCTGATTGCTGATACTGCCTAATATCCACTTCTATTCCCTCTAACATTTTGTTTTAACAAATACAAATTCAAATCTTCCATTACTTTACAAGTTGCAAATCTACCTCTTACTCGGAAAGCAATCTTTCAAGTAAAATCTTTCGGTTATTAATAAACATAATGAATAAAAATATCTTTTACTGGCAGTTTCACTTCAAATATAATGGAAACCAAATATGAATGCAAAACCAGTCTCCCTCCATCTGTGCATCAATCTCTCCACCCATTTTCAATACGAATCCTTTTGTAATGGAAAGACCAAGTCCTGTCGAATTTTTACTTCTTGCTTCGTCTGCTTTATAAAAACGTTCAAATACTCTTTGAAGATCGATCTCACTCGGGTGTTCTACTTTATTTTTAAATACCAGCTCCGCCCTATTTCCCTTCTTTTCAAGCCGGATCTTCAGCTCTTTGTTTCCATGATCCAACCCGTTTTTCATAATATTCTGTATGACCCTTCTGAGCGCCTGTCCATTTCCCATGATCATTACCGCCTCATCCGTAAGTTCAAATTCCGGGACAATTCCTTTCTCTGCCCATTCATCATAATAGGAAAATAAAGTTTCTTTTAATATCTGCGTTAAATTTTGACGTTCTTTCTTTAATTCGTATGTTTCATTTTTCAGTTTTGTATAAGTGAACAGTTCTTCCAACATCTCTTTCAGACTTTCGATCCGTTCCTGAATAATTCCGATATACCGTTTTCGATCCGCCTCATCCGAACAAGTTTCCAGCAGTTGAAAATATCCGTCCATCGATGTCAAAGGCGTCCTTATATCATGTGACAAATTCGTATATGTATCAGCGATCATCCGCTCTTTTTTTACATATTGCGCCGCTTCTTCTCTTCTCTCCTTGAGCATCTCGTTCAAAAGATCTGTCAATTCTTTTATCTTCCCCAGTTTAATTTCTTTTGTAATAAGCATATTGCTCTCATGTTCTTTGAGAAAACGCAGTTGGCGGCAGATATCTTTTATCTGCCGCATGTAACTGACTAATATGCAAACTAATACAATAATAACTCCGACTAAAATCCCAACTATAACATACATATTAAATATCCCGTTTCTTAAACACAAAACTTCCCAGACAAATCGCCGCCGCTGCAAATACGATTGCAACCAACAAAGAAGTGACTGCCATTTCTGATGTAATATTCATTCCAAGAAGTGTGATCTTTCCGCTTACAGTGTAATTGATCATATGGAAATTTCCCATCCCTGCTTTTGCGATCGTACGATCAATAAAGCTATAAAAAATGATAAGCGCGTTCATGCACAGGCAAATACCGATCACAATGCTGACCACATTATTTCTGATAAGAAGCGCTATGCACATTACGATCATCAAAAGCGCAAAGTGCAGCATCGTCTGAAGCAGAAAATAAAGTGCAAACTCTTTTTTATCTCCCAGCACAAATTCATGGAAACATACTTTGTTTGACGCTGCCTGCACAACAAAAAATAACGCCATCGTCAACACTGTATACAAGAACAAAGAGACCGCTTTGGCACATACAAGCAGGCTTTTGTTTTTCACTTGACCTGCAATATTTTTCACAAATCCGCTCGTTATATCCGCCGTAGAATACAAGATCGTAAATATGATCATAAATACTGCTACTACCTTGCCTTTTATATTTGCAAAAAACATATCGAACACCGAAACCTGTTCTCCCGGTTTCGTCGGAGGCGTCACATCCATCCCAAGATTCACCTGCCCGCTTTCTTGTTCTTCCATTGTATATTCATAATTCTGCTGCTGATCCTCAAGAGAATATGTATTCATTTCACCGGCAGTAAGCGCTGTTGTCGCAATGATAAGAACGGCAAAAATCATCCATATCACATACAGACTTTTTGTTTTAAACATACGGAACAATTCCATTCGCATCATATTAAGCATTGCGGACACCTCCTGTCAGATTCAGAAAATAATTTTCAAGTTCTTCACTTGTAATTCCAATCCCTTTTACGCAGACGCCTGCTTTTGCAAGTTCCATATTCACCATTGCGCTTTCATCAAGTCTCTCATATACATGGATCGTATTCTTATCTACTACCTGATAGTTCCGAAATCCCATTTGATCCAGCACCGGAAGCGCCTGTTTCGGATCGTCAAGCAATATTTCTATCCGTTCACCGCAGCGCAGCATCAACTCTTCTTTCGTAATTTCCTGTACCAAAGTCCCGTTATGGATGATCCCGTAATGGGTTGCGATTTTAGACAGCTCTTCTAAAATATGACTGGAAATAATGATCGTCATATTCTGTTCATCCCGAAGTTTAAGAATCATATCGCGAACCTCCGCAATTCCCTGAGGATCCAATCCGTTGATCGGCTCGTCAAGCAATAGCAGATCCGGTTCTCCGACAAGCGCCATCCCGATTCCAAGACGCTGTTTCATTCCAAGTGAAAAATGCTTTGTTTTTTTCTTTCCTGCATCTGATAGACCGACCGTCTCTAATATATTTTCAATATATCCCCGATCATTAATCCCGAACAATTTACATTTTACCGCCAGATTATCATAAGCGGACAAATTTCCGTACAGCCCCGGCGACTCGATCAGACAACTGATTCTTGAACGCACGTTTTTCAACTGAGCATTCTTATATCCGAACATCTCAATCTCGCCTGAAGTCGGTTTCGACAGACCGCTGATCATTTTCAGAAATGTCGTCTTTCCTGCTCCATTTCTTCCTATAAAGCCGTAAATCGAACCTCTTTTCACATGAAGATTCACGCGATCTACAGCTTTATGATGACCGAACTGTTTTGTCAATCCGTGTGTTGTCAATAAATATTCACTCATCTTATTTCTCTCCTTTTCTTTATCTGCTCTCATTCTATAAATAAATTACTAATCAATCGCAAATAAAAAGTAAAAAAAGAGTAAAGATTACGGGTGAAGCCGATACCCGATTCCCCATACAGTCTCAATATACTCTTTGTCCGTCACAGCCTTGATCTTCTTGCGGATATTACTTATATGTACGTCCAGTGTTTTCGTCTCTCCCATATACTGCTCTTTCCACGCATATTCAAACATCTCTTCTTTACTGAACACTTTTTTCGGATGTTTCAATAAAAGTTCCAAAATGGAAAACTCTTGTTTTGTAATATGCGGCAATTCTGTTTTCTCTACTTTCACAGTAAAATTTTCCCTGTCAAGCTCCATTTCCTGATAAGTAAGCCGACGTCTTTTTTCTTCTGCACATCCTGTTTCCGTCCTTCTGATCTGTACTTCTACCCGAGCGATCACTTCTTTAATATCAAACGGCTTTGTCACATAGTCGTCTGCGCCGCCCCGCAAAACTTCCACCTTGTCATCGATTGTATCTTTTGCCGTGAGAATAATTACCGGCGTATTGCCCTTTTCCCGAACGTCTTTAAGTACTTCCTCACCCGGAATTCCCGGAAGCATTAAATCAAGAAGTACAACCGAATATTGATTTTCCTGCAAAAGCATTCTCGCTTCTGTTCCAGAAAATGCCTGTGTACATCTGTACCCTTCTTTATCAAGCGCTTCCCTTAAAAGTCCGTTAATATTCACATCGTCTTCCACGATCAATATCGAATTTCTATGTTCCATCTCTATCCTCGTTCCTGAACCTTTCATGAAATTTCATCCCACAGTGTAAACCCTAAGATCAAAAATCCGCCTGCCATCCGGTCATTATTTCTCCCAAAACAAAAACAATAAGATACGAAACCGAATCCCCTCTGTGTTTATTTCCTTCCCATTAATCTTCCGTCATTTCCTTACAGACATCGACCCATCCCAAAGCATCGGAAGCCTGCTCCAGTTCAGAAATCGTAAGTTTTACCGCGCTGTGATCGTTTCCTGCCGCCGGATACACTATTTCAAACCTTTTCAGACTTTCATCCAAATAAACATCGATTCCCTCTTCAGCCCCGAATGGACACACCCCGCCCGGGGCATGTCCTGTCATCTCTTCCACTTTTTCAAAAGGAATCATTTTTGCTTTTGTATGAAATGTGTCTTTA
>CAJLUP010000116.1 GCA_905209865.1 uncultured Lachnospiraceae bacterium | reverse complement strand
GTCATTGTTCGCATGCAGCCGGAAACAATTTCGCGTTTAAACAGCTTTTCGCCTGTTTTTATGCAAGAAGTTCCGATGACGTTAGAAGAAATCTTTATAGCGGAAATGGAGGGGAAAGACTATGACATCCGTAAAGTGCTTCAGTAATTGGTTGAAAGAAGCCGGGAGAGGACACCTTACCGCTTTGTTTGGCTGGATGGCATTTTTTATTTATGCCGTTCTTCTTGTGATGCGTTTGAGCCTTGATACGTCTTATACATTTTTCGGGATCGGGAATATGGTTCTGCTTTGGATGAGCATTGGTTTGGGATTGCTTTTTTCTTTTTTGGAGTTCTTTTATTTGCTGCAGCAGAAGAAACAGGATTTTTATTACAGTCTTCCGGTGAAAAAAGAGATGATTTTTTGGTCGAGATATGTGCATGGGATGATTCATTTCTTTCTGCCGTTTCTGCTTATGATCTCAATATGCGGAATATGGCAGGCGATGATCGATCCGGAATTTGCACCCGTTGTCGGAAGCTATACGTCAAAAAGTATTCTTGCATTCGGACTGACTTTTTTGATTTTTTATCATATCGGGATTTTGTGTATTTCGGTATGCGGTAATTTTATATGTGCGGTTTTGCTCTGTGTTTCGCTTATCGTTTATTCGTCCCTGTTTATTGAGAACGTGATCACAGTATTTGCAAAAAATTATTTTGTTACTTATTATAAAATAGAATTATTTAAGAAATTAATTAATATACTATCTCCTTTTGGAGTGGCAAGACAGCTTACAGGAATCGGAGTGTATGAAAAGAGGGTCGCTTTGCAGTATCCGCTTCCGGTAACTTCTGTAATAGCAGCGGTTGTGTGGGCGGCAGCGCTGTTCGTATTGTTTTTCTTTGCTCAAAAGAAGCGCAAACCGGAATGTGTAGGAACATTTTTCATGTTTCGCGCGGTGCAGCGGCTTACAGAAATTTTGCTTTCTTTTTTGGCAGGAGCGTGGTTTGCGGCATTTGTGGCGGAGCTGATGAAAACAAAAGGTTTGTTTTTCGGGCTTGCAGAAAGCCTGTGCGGGGCGGCGGCAGCTCTTTTTGTATCTTGTCTGATAGAGCTTTCTGTAAAGAGGCAGGGAATTCATATGTTCCGAAGGAAAGGGCAGTTAGCGGCAGTAAGCATTGCTGCGGCATGTATAGGTCCGGCTATGATGTCTGGCGCACGTTCTTATGACGGATATTTTCCGAAAGAGGCGGAAGCAGTAAGCGTTGTGATCGAGGGAGTGGGAATGAGCCACGATGAGTATGGACTGCTTGACGGGCGGGAAAACACAGTGACAGAGAAATATTTGTATCATTACCGGATGACCGGAGAAGGGAAGGCTGCGGCGCTTCAATGGGCGAAAGGTTTGGCGGATACTATGGGCGGCAGAAAGAAGCCGGAAGGAAAATCAGAGGTGACGCAAGCGACTGTTTGCTATGAGACAAAAAGCGGGAGCAGGCATTATCGTACCTATCCGGTGACGGAAGAAAAGCTTCGGCAGTTTTCTCTTGTTTATGAAACAAAAGAGTATAAGACGCTTGCTTATGAGGGCGTTTTACTTGAGAAGGTGGGAGCAGATAAGCTGAGTTGGAACGACGGCATTTTTTCGCAAATTATGAAAATAAAAGCAGAGGAAAAAGAGGAACTTTTAAAGCGGTATAAGGAAGACGTTTTCGAATTTCGGATGGAGCAGCTTACGGAAGCGCTTCCTTGTGGGATTCTTGAGGTTTCGTCTTCGTTAGATGGCGGAGAAACCGAATTGATCATCTATCCGTTTTTTGAAAGAACATGTGAGTTTCTTGAAAACAACGGGATCGATCTGAAAAAACAGCTAAAAGATTATCCTGTTGAATCTGTGGAAATAAAAGAAACTTCCGCAGTTCCGGCAGGCGTAAGCGGAGGGAGTTATGTACATTTCTATGAAGAACCTGAGGAGGTAGATCAGTGGAAGGATAGATTGTTCCCGAAAGTTTTTGATGTCCAGCAGGTGCTCTGTCCGATGGATCGGTCTCGAAACGCAGAGGCGGTCGTATGTGATGAGGAAACAGCGTCTTATGTAAAAGTAAAGTGTATTTTGAAATTGTAAGAAAACAAGATTTTGAAAGGAGGATTTTGTCCGGGGCGACAGAATTCTTCTTTTTTTTTACTTCGGAAGTGCTATACTGTGGCGAAATAACAAACAGGAGGCATGGAATGGAGAAAAAAGAACACAATAAAAAATGGATGCCGATCGCAGCAATAAGCATACTTTTGATAGTTGTGACGGTGGGGATGTATTTGTATGTAAACAGATTTGATGCGTCAGAATATGTACAGGCAGTGCTCGATGTGTCTTACAAAAATAAAACGGAGTTGTATGAGGAAGTGGCAGATGTGTCCGAGAAAGAAGCAAAAGCGGTATTTCAAGAAAATCTTGACGCTACGATGGAGGGATTTGAAACGTCTGATATGCCGGAATCTTTGAGGGAACAATATCGAGAACTGTTTGGGGAAATTGCGAAAAATGTAAATTATACAGTGGGTGAAGCGCAGAAGGAGAAAGATGGAACGTATACTGTACAGGTAAAAGTAAAGCCTGTTACACTTTTTACAGATACATATGAGACATTTCTGACTCGTGCCGAAGAGTATGCAAAAGAAGTGACAGACCGCGTGACAAAGGGAGCGCAGATGCCAACAGATGAAGAGATGCAGAAAGAAATTTACGGTATTTATTATGAAGTGCTAAAGCAGCAGATTGAGGCCGGAATGCTGTATGGAAGGGCAGAGGATGTGACGCTTCATATCGAAAAAGAGCGAGGGGGAAGTTATGAGATCCGCTCAGAGGATATGAAAAAACTGGATGGACTTCTAATTGAAGAAGCACATCCAGTTGAGTGAAACTGTTTTTATTCAAGAAACTTCAGTTTGTTTAACGGCCAATAACGAAGGAATGCTTTTCCTATGATTTCGTCTTTCGTGACAAAAGTGTGTTCCCAGTAACGGGAGTCTTTCGAGTTGTTTCTGTTATCTCCCATGACAAAATAGCAGTTGTCAGGTACAGTGTATGGACCGAAAGAACCTTGCATAAATTCTTTTGTCTCTACATCTTCAAGGGGAGTGGCAGAACCATCGATGAAGATCTGCCCGTTATGGATCTCTACTGTTTCCCCGGGAAGACCGATGATACGTTTGATAAAAAGCTGACTTTCGTCATCGGGATAGCGGAAAATAATGATATCAAAACGTTCTGGTTCACTGAAAGTGTAGGATAGCCGATTGCCGAAAACCCGGTCTCCGGTCATGATCGTATTTTCCATAGAACCGGAAGGAATCTCGGCGTTTACGAGGACAAAGTGATTGACACAAAGAGCGATCACAACTGCAATGGCAAATGTCAGTATCCATTGAAAAAATTCGCTATTGGAAGAAGTTTCTTTTTTAGGTTCTATCGGTTCTTGCTTTTCGTCAAAACATTCATTAGGCATAAATTTGTTCCTGCTTTCCATAAATAGTGTGTACTTCAATAATAACGATTGTCTGAAAGATTTTCAAGATGCAGTATGCACATGTTTGGAAAGAAAGTGTGCATATGCTTGGAACGTATTATATGTTTGGGAAGAACGCATTCACACATTAGGCGGGAAAGAATTTATGACAGGGTATAAGGAAGCGGAGGTTTAAGACGGTTTTTGCAGGAAAGAAGCTTCTGTGGTACAATGATTCTCTATAAAAAGATAAGGGAGTTATAAATATGGCGAAGAAGAAAAAAGGGGTTATCATTACAAGTATATGTTCGTTATTGGTAGGAGCGGCAGTGATTGCCGAAGTGGTGATCGGAGGAGATACAGGCAGTAAAGAAAGTTATGTCTCTGTTGCCGAAGTGCCGGAATATGAAGGAGAACCGTATGTTATATTGGACGGAAACGAACCGTCGTTTACAGAGGAGGAGATGACGACGACTGCCTATGAAGAGTACAGTCCATTGGATCGTTACGGGCGATGCGGAACAGCGGAAGCCTGCGTTGGAGAAGAGCTGATGCCTGATGAGAAACGTGGTGATATCAGCAGTGTGAAGCCGACGGGATGGCAGTCTGCCCGTTATGAAAATGTGGAAGGCGGCTCTCTTTATAACCGCTGTCATTTGATCGCATATCAGCTTTCGGGAGAAAATGCGAATGAAGAAAATCTGATCACCGGAACACGGTATATGAATACAGAAGGGATGCTTCCGTTTGAGAATCTCGTGGCAGAATATGTCCATGAAACGGATCATCATGTGATGTATCGCGTCACTCCGGTGTTTGAAAATGATAATCTTGTTGCTTCAGGAGTGCAGATGGAAGCAGAATCTGTAGAAGATAACGGAAAAGGAGTTAAGTTTAACGTCTATGTCTATAATATTCAGCCGGACATTGTTATAGATTATGAAACAGGGGATAATCGGGCAGAAGAAACTGAAAAGAAAGACCGGACGGAGTCTGCCGATTCGGATGAAAAAGAAGCAAAGAAGGAGTATGTTCTGAATACGAATACGCATAAATTTCACAAACCGGATTGTGCAGGTGTGAAAGATATGAAAGCAAAAAATAGAAAAACATATAAAGGAAAACGGTCGGAGCTTCTTGAAGAGGGATATAGTCCGTGTAAAAGCTGCAATCCTTAATTTTGGTAAATAAAATATTTTCTTCTCTGCATTTTGGCGGAAACTTTCTGTATTAATTAAATTATCTGTAAAGAATTTTCTGCCAAATGTATGTTTGATTACCTTCTGTATTTTGATAAAAACAAAAGTCTTGAAAAATAGCGATTTTACGCCATTTCCAAGACTTTTCAACAGCAGGGGATGAGAGAATCGAACTCCCACCAAAGGTTTTGGAGACCCCTATCATACCATTTGACCAATCCCCTATGTATGTTTGACTGCTTATCGCAAGTCACTTGTATATCATACCTGTTTATGTTGGATTTGTCAAGAAAAAATAAAGTTATTTTTGAGAAAAGGTAAAACAAATACAAACATATAAATATGTCGGGAGAATACGGCGGAAATTTACTGAAAATATATTGAAGAAGCGGGGAAATTATCGTATTATTAAAGAAAAAAACACTTTCTGTATGACGATTGTGCAAAGTGGGAAAGGAGATTAAAATGAAAAACAAATTTATTAAGAAATGGCTGGTTGTTCTGACCACAGCGGCTATGATCGTTCCGGCAGGACTTCCGGTAAGTGCAGAGACGATGGATGTGCAGACGGAAGCAGAGGAACAAAAGGTGGCGGATGTGCAGACAGCAGCACAGGAGCAGAAAGCGCCGGATGTGCAGACAGAAGTGCAGGAGCAGAAAGCGCCGG
>CAJLUP010000115.1 GCA_905209865.1 uncultured Lachnospiraceae bacterium | reverse complement strand
CGGTAAATGAAGAATACAGAACACAATTAATTTTTCCGCCTGCGGAGGATTTATTTAATGCATTTCATCTGACTCCGTTAAAGTCGGTGAAAGTAGTAATACTCGGACAAGATCCTTATCATAATAACGGACAGGCGCATGGACTTTGTTTTTCGGTGAAAAAAGGGGTGGATGTCCCTCCTTCTCTTGTTAATATTTATAAGGAACTGCACGATGATCTCGGCTGTGCTGTTCCGAATCACGGGTGTCTTACAAAGTGGGCGCAGCAAGGAGTTCTTATGCTCAATACTGTGCTGACTGTCCGGGCGCATCAGGCAAATTCGCACAGAGGAATTGGCTGGGAAGAGTTTACAGATGCGGCGATCATGGCGTTAAATACGCAGAACCGTCCGATTGTATTTATTCTTTGGGGCGCTCCGGCACAGAGAAAAAAGTCAATGCTGAATAATCCGCAGCATTTGATATTGACAGCGCCGCACCCGAGTCCTTTGTCGGCGTACCGCGGATTTTTCGGAAGCAGACCTTTTAGCAAGACAAATGAATTTTTAAAGTCACACGGTGAAACGCCGATTGACTGGCAGATTGAATAGAGACCTGAAAGAAAGATCGGAGAACGTTTCCGGTCTTTTTTTGCAATGACGCCGAGCCAAAAGCCGGGATTGACCGAGACCTGGGTGACCGCTTACAATCCCGAAATGAGCCTTTTGGCACTTCCGGTAATTGCAGGAGTGTGATTTTAAGAAATTATTCATAAAATACATAGCGAAATCTAACAAAACATATGATACGATACAAACAACAATGCAGTATTGCTTGAAAGAAACAAACAGACAGAAGGAGGAGACTGTGAGGGAGATTATCAGGGTGAAAAATCTGTATAAACTGTACCGCGTCGGGGATTCCGTTGTCCGCGCGCTGGACGGTGTGGATTTTTCGATATGTGAAGGGGAGTTTTGCGCGATCGTCGGAACGTCCGGTTCCGGGAAGTCAACGCTTCTTAATATGCTTGCAGGATTGGAAAAACCGACACGGGGAGAAGTGATCGTGGCAGGTCAGCATATCGAGCAGATGAAAGAAAATGAACTTGTAAAGTTTCGCAGGGAAAATGTTGGATTTATTTTCCAGTCTTTCCATTTGATGGGGACGATGAATGCGTTGGAAAATGTGGCGCTTCCTCTTACGTTTCGGGGAGAACCGCGGAAGGAACGTATGAAAAAGGCGGACCGTATGCTGGATCTTGTAAGTTTGGAAAAACATAAAAAGCATCTGCCTAATCAGTTATCAGGCGGGCAGCAGCAAAGAGTCAGCGTGGCAAGGGCGCTTGTGAATGATCCGAAAATTATTTTTGCCGACGAACCTACCGGAGCGCTGGATTCGCATACTTCTGAAGATGTGATGAGGCTGATGCAAAAGCTTGTAAGAGAGCAGAAAAGAACGCTTGTTATGGTTACTCATGACCGGAGTCAGGCAGAATATGCAGACCGTGTCTTGGAGATTATTGACGGGAAGATCGTACATATTACAGAAAACAGGAGGAAACAGGAAGATGAGAAGTCATAGAGGGATGATTTTAAAACGGATCGGCATCGGAATTTTATGTATGGTGTTTGTGTTATCGATGCTTGCGCCGCTTGTGGCATTTGCGGAGGAAAATTCTGCCGGGGCGAAGAAAGAATTTGCCTATATACAGATCAGTATAGGAGATGAGCAGGAGGCGCCTGTGTTTAAGGCAGGACAAAAGGTATCTGAGCTGAGGATCAATGTGAAAAACAGCGGAAACGTAGACGCGCAGAACGTTCGGATCGAGCCGAATATCGAGAATGCGTCTGATTGGCCGTTTGAGATGGATCAGTTGAATTATTTGAAAAATCTGTCTGTGATCAAGAGCGGAGAGCAGACTGCGGCAGTATGGGGAAGTAAGGAAAAACCGCTTGTTGTAAGAGAAGATGTGACCGGAAAGTCCTATAAGCTGGAATTTAAGATCACCTACGACGACGGAGAAAAATTATATGAGACAGAGAAATATGTATTCGTAAAGACAACTGCGAAAGAGAAGCCGTCAGAAGGAACAGGCAGCAACGGGGACAATGGCGGAAACGGATCGTTGACAGGCGGTAATGGGACAGATACAAACCCGTCAGGCGGAGACGCCGGGGCGGATGTTTTCGGCGGAGTATACACAAGCGATCCGGTTATGACAGGCGGTTCATCAGGTGGTGCAGATGCGGGGAGCAGTTCAGTTCCAAGAGTGATCGTAACCGGATTTGAGACAGAACCGGCGGAAGTTCATGCAGGAAGTAATTTTAAACTGATCGTTCATTTGAAGAATACTTCATCCAGAACGGCTGTCTCAAATATGCTTTTTGATATGCAGGCGCCGTCTTCAGGATCGGAAGGCGCGGCGGAAGCTCCGGCATTTCTTCCGGCGTCAGGGTCAAGTTCTATTTATCTTGACGGGATTGCGGCAGGAGGAACAAGCGATATATCGATCGATCTGAATGCTCGAGCAGATCTTGTGAAGAAGCCGTACAGTATCAGTATGTCTATGAAATACGAAGACAGCAGCGCGGCGCAGTATGAAGCACAGTCGAGTCTCGCGATTCCGGTAGTACAGGAAGCGCGGTTTGAGTTCAGCAAGATTGAGATTGCACCGGAAGCGGTTGCAGTCGGCGAGGAAGCGAATATTTCCTGCAGTCTGTATAATCTTGGAAGAGTAAAGATGTACAATGTGAAAGCCCGGTTTGAAGGAGAGATGATCGAATCAGACGAACAGTTTATCGGCAATCTTGATTCCGGCGCTACAGGAATGATCGACGCCATTGTGACGGCAGTGAATGAGACAACGGATAATACGGAATGTAAATTGATTTTGACTTATGAAGATGACGCGGGCAATGTATCGACAGCTGAGGAGAAGTTTGAACTGATCGTTATGCCGATGTCAGATTCCGGCGATATGGATGCTATGATGAATATTCCGGAAGAACAGGGCGGACTTTCAATCGGCTGGATCTTAGCTGCTGCGGTTATTGTGATTATTGCTGCGGCTGTGGCGGGGGGCCTTTTTTATGAAGCGGAAAAAGGCAAAACGACTGGAAGCAGAAGAGGAGGAATTGTTTGATGAGGTGGAGCGATCTGCTGAGGATGAGCATTAGCAGTCTGCGGCGCAGAAAATTAAGGACGTTTCTTACGATCCTCGGCGTTGTGATCGGAACGGCATCCATCGTAGTTATGATCTCGCTCGGTTTGGGACTTCAGCAGTCGATGTACGAGGAAGTGGAGCAAAGCGGAGGAACGACAAGTATTACAGTGACAGGGAAAGATTCCGGAGGAATGATGTACGGATATTCGGGAATGTCTTCTGATGAGGAGTCGCAGAAATATATTACCGATGATGTGATCAAAGAGCTGAAAAACATAGATCATGTAAAGAGTGCGGAGCCGGTTTTGAGTGTCTCGGCGATCGCGCTTAAAGGAAAGTATGAAGGCTATCTTGAACTGACAGGAATGACTCCCGAAGGTCTGAAGGCTCTGAATCTGGAATTGGAAGAAGGCGGGAAACTGCCGGATCCGAACAGCGCGCAGTTAGAACTTGTGTATGGCAATACGGTTATTACGAATTTTTATGATAAAGCATCGGGCAGCGGATATTGGGATTCAGGAGAACTTCCTGATATTGATCTGAACAAAGACTCGGTTTTTCTGATCCTCGATCAGGACGGATATTATCAGTCGCAAGGCGCTGCCGCTGATTTTGGAGGCGGAGATGTGCAAAGCGGAGGGGAAGGCGGAACCGCGTCGGCAAAAACGCCTCCGAAAAAACATGTTGTGTCTGCCAGCGGTGTATTAAAAGGCGGACCGGATACATATACGGTTAATTCGTATATGACATTTTGTGATATCGATAAGCTGAGAACGTATCTTGAAAAGGAATTTCGGGGAAGGGCAATCCCGGGACAGCCGACGACAAAGAGCGGAAAGCCTTACAGTAAGTTTGTTTATTCGTCGGCAAGGGTACAGGCGGACGATATGGAAAACGTAGAACTCGTTTCGGATATGATTCGTGCAATGGGATATAATGTGTCGTCGAATATCGAATATATTGACAGTATGAAAAAACAGTTTGCAATGGTACAGGCGGTACTTGGAGGAATCGGTGCAGTTTCCCTTTTCGTTGCGGCAATCGGAATCGCAAATACGATGATGATGTCTATTTATGAGCGGACGAAGGAGATCGGCGTTATGAAAGTAATCGGATGCAGTCTTGGGAATATCCGCCAGATGTTCCTTTTGGAAGCGGCATTTATCGGGCTTGCAGGCGGTGTGATCGGCAATCTTTTGAGTTTTCTTATGTCGGCAGCCATTAATGTACTTGTGCAGGGAAGTGAAATGGGGATGTTGGCAGGAAGGATCTCGTATATTCCGCCGTGGCTGGTTTTGATCTCACTTGGATTTGCGATGCTTGTCGGAACGGCAGCAGGATATTTCCCTGCGAGAAGGGCGATGAAGTTAAGTCCTCTTGCGGCAATCAGAAATGAGTAAGAATCGGTGAAGGGGAGCTGTTTATAAAATGGAGGTGATCGGGGATTATTCCTCGATCACCTCTATTTCTAAATAATCAAAATCAATGCTGTCTACAAAATTATCCTGATAAAACCGCGCCTTTGCATGACGCTTAAAATCTGCGATCGTTGTGTCAAGCCAAATCGGCTTGCTCAGATCAAATTCATAACAGATTTCATCTAATGCGTTGAAGATCTTGTGTGTGCGTGTGTCTTCTGTCTCATCACAGATGACGGTATCGCGCAGCAGTCGGTTTTCTTTGAATTCTTTTCCCCATAAACGAAACATAAAGAAGCTCCTTTCAAAGTTTATGATGTTTATCATACAAAAATCCCGTTGCTTGTGCAAGTCCTTTTTGATATATTAGTATCAGTTCAGCCGTACGGAAAGCGGGGAGAGAAAAGGACTCCTTTGTGCAGCGTAGGAGGAACGGGAAAAAGTAAGAGTTGTATATTTTAATTTTTGTAAAGGAGTAAGAAGATGATCAGAGTATGTACAATAAACGATAAAGAACTGCTGGCAAAATATTTGCAGGAAGAACCGTATGGGAAAGCTGTTTTTTCTGCGATCGAACAATTTGGATTTGATGAGAAATTTCAGACAGTGTATCTTGATGCGGAAAAACATCCTTCTGATTCTGCGGAAGAGAAAGCGGAAGAAGAAACTGTAAAAGGTGTTTACTTATGGTTTCATAGGAATTTGATTTTATACAGCAAAGATAACACGGTGGATATTGATTTCCTTGAACAGATGATTTTTATGGCGGCGCCGGATTGCGTTGCCGGAAGAAA
>CAJLUP010000114.1 GCA_905209865.1 uncultured Lachnospiraceae bacterium | reverse complement strand
TATAGAGCGAGGGCATCGCTCAATCATCTAATCTGATGATTTTGCGACACCCTCTCGTCATAGCATAATAGCACCACCTATATCAAGAGTGATACAACCGCAATATATCGAGTGAATAGACCTTTAACTTTCTTGCAATGGGTACAATGGTACTGTAAAACAAAGTATCACTGTATATTCCAATTTATTTGCAAGAAAAGTTAATCATCTTTTCACCTCACTTCTAGTTTTATGTGTGTTAGTGTATCACAAAGACACAAGCAAGTCAAGGAAAAGGGCAACGATGATAATGAGTAAATAAGGCAGCGTTCTTTCTATTTTTTTGATTCTCTGCGGGATATGAGATTTCGTAAAATCCGATTTAGATGTTAAGGCTCATGTATAAAGGGGATAAGGATTGCTCTGTTCGTCAAAAAATAATTATGAAACAAAAATAGTAAAAAGTGTCGAAGAAAATGGCAATTATATTAAAATGTTTATTAAATCTTTCCAAAAGTGTTGATAAATTGTCCAGTATCAAATATAATATATAATTATACTGAAAACTGTTAAAAATTGATAGGGACTGGCACTGGATTTACATATTGTTGTGTGTATACATTGTGGTGAGGGAGGAATTTGTGCGATTTTAGAGTTCCGATTAATTGACGGAGAGGAGGATAGACAAAGAGCAGTTTATTTTTACAGGAATAGGATGAATAAATTAGAAAAATATAGAAAGGATAATAGGGGATGAATTTAAAACAATATGGAAAACACAGGAAATTGTTTTCCTCCGTTGTTTCGCTGCTCTTAATTGTTACTATGATTTTGTCATTTTCTGCGCATGTATTTGCTGAAACTCCTGTTTTCACAGGTACAGAACCACTAGAAGTCGAAGAAAATCAGACAATCGATTTGTTGCAGGGTGTCACTGCTGTGAGTCCGAAGGGAGAAGACTTACAGGTAGAGGTTAGTAATGTAATATGCGAAACAGATGAGAATTATGAATATGACGGTTCAAACGTATTGCTTTCAGAAAAGGCTGGTTCGGTCTATCGTGTGGAGTATCAAGCGGCATCTGCTGTAAATGAAAAAGAAATTTATACAGATTTCAGGCAGATTACAATCGTTCCGCAGAAAAGATTTCAACCAGAAGAGGCAGTACAAAGTTTATTACAAGTAGATGGAGAAAATAGTTCTGTTGAAAAAGCAGAAGAAATAACAGCGAGTGAAAAAGGGCTTCCCATTATATTTGAAGGTGGAATTCATTACATAGAAGATCCGGCGTATCCGGGTGAAAAAATTACGTTGTTTTGTATGAATAATGAGCGTCATTGGCCTCATTATACGGAAGATATGGGGGATGTGCAGGTTCCGGAATATACAGAAGGCTATTTGACTTCAGAGCAGTTTAATTCCGAGGCTGATTATGAAGAATGTATGCGCAGGTTGTCAAAATTGCTCTACGCGGGATACCCATATAATGGGGAACGTCTTTACACAACAGTAGATGATTCGGAACTGCGTACTCCGACGGAAAGTCAGTTTAATGAAATGCTGATTCCCACACCTGTGCTGCAGACAGCATTTCCGCAGTTAGGTCATCACTCCTTTACATATAAGGATTGGGAGGCAAATGATGAAGAGCATTTAGCTGTATTGGAAAATTTTATTATAGAAGTCGGAAAATTATACCCGGATGGACAGACAGCGAACGGAGTTACATATTCAGATATTACTGCGATGCCATTTTATAAAGCTGCATATTGCATGTCGTCAGCAGGAGAGAATGAGACACCGCTGGAAGTTTTTGCAAAATTTTATTCAAGTTCATATTTTGTGACAGAAGAACAGGCATATAATTCCACGCAGAATGCAGTTTGGAAATTGTTGACAGAATATGGAATAGAGGATAACACTTTAGAAAGTCTGGAGCATGATGCATTAGCGAAAGTTTTGGATATTTATTCGGAAAGAGGAGGTTTGTTGAATTATGAGCCGTCTCTTCAAGATGTACATTTATCCGGTGATCTGAAATTTACATATAATCCGAAAGACGGGTATTGGCACAGTGGAGTCTTGCAGATAATCGAGCCATTAGAATATAATGGATTATATCGTTTGGAATTACCGAAGGGTATGACTGCTATGTGTGATAACCTGACATATGTATATGGAAATGAAGAATACGAATTGGTTTCAGATCATAAGCCGACAACCGAAGAAACATTTACAATTAAAGCAGAATTTATTTGGATGAAAGAATTTAAGCAATATGCTCCTATGGGGGATGTAGAAGTAAATGGGAAAAAGTTTCAAAACATGGTTGGAGCCGTTATTCGAAATGCGACAGTGTCGGCTGCAGTTCCGATAGGCGCTGATGAAGTGGGCGGTTTATCTATCACGAAAGAAGTAGTTGGAGAGGAAAATTGTCAGGAAGAATTTCAATTTGAACTTCGCCTTCCGTATCATACAAATCTGAACGGGGTATATGGAGATTTAGAATTTCATGAAGGTATTGCACTGTTTTCTTTGAAAGACGGGCAGACTGTGACGGCAAATAATCTTCCGGCAGGCGCACATTATGAAATAACAGAGGCGCAGACAGACAAATATAGAGTTGATGTTGCGGATAATATCGGAGAAATCCCTAAAAATGATACAAAAAAGATTTTATTTACGAATACAAAGTATCCGAATTTATCTTTGAGTAAAACAGTTACAGGTGAAAATGGAGATAAAACAAGGCCATTTACATTTACGATACAATTAAAAGATGAAACAGGGAATCCGGTAAACGGAACGTATAGTTATATAGGAAGTATTATAGACGGATTTGAAAAAGAAGCGGAAAAACCGGACGATGGAACACTTACATTTGTTGACGGAAAAGCTGAAATAAAACTGATGCACGGACAACAAATATCGCTGCAGTATCTTCCTTTAAATGCAGGATACGTTGTGACGGAAAATGAAGCGAATACAGATCAGTATGTCACGACTTATAACGGAAAAACAGAAGCGGCAAAAGGTGTATTAGTTCAAGATACTCAGATCCAGGTGATTAATAAGAAGCAGTTAAATCAAAGTCCTTCATCGGGAAAAGATGAAAAAAAACCATCTGATACAAATACTTCTGTAAAAACAGGAGATCATACAAACATGCGGCAGTATACTTTTACGGCAATCGCTGCACTGATTATGATTGGTTTGATATTCAGCTTGAAGAAATGGAAGGCGGAATATAAAGAATAGAAACATAGAGAATTAAAAGAAGGCTGATATGCTGCCCTCATATAGGACAATGAAATATAAAAGTCCTATATGGGGGTATTTTCATGTCTAGAAAAAGTAAGATAAATCCAATAGAAAAGGTAATAAAAATATCGTCAGTCATAACTCGGCTGACGATACAAAATTTATTATTTTTTATTGTCCTCTTAACAGGCCAGCATACCGCCTCTCCTAAGAGACAGATATCTGTTATTTTATTTGTCCGTCCGAAAGAGAGCAGATCAACTCAGTTACGACAGTTCCTTTGTATATCTGCAAAAGTATAATTAGAATCCTAATACTTTTTGTGTCAATTTACGTTCATCTGTATCAGCAGTCCGATAGTGTGTGATCAGATCAATCTCTTCTTTTGTCAAATAGATAGTATCGCTGCTGTCAACAACCATTGCTGTAAAATACGGACCGGAAGTTTCGTTGATTACCCCATCTTTTGAACAAGTCTGTGTAAGCAAATCTTCAAGAGAAATGTGATAAATATTTGCGATGCGAATAATAATATCCAAATCGGGAATCCGCTTTCCGGTTTCGTAATTTGAGTACGCCTGCCGTGAAATATTCAATTTTTTGCTGAATTGTGTTTGTGTAAGATGATGATCTTTTCTAAGCCGTTGAAGATTGGCTGCCAGTTGAATATTAGACACGAACATACCTCCATTTATAAGAAATTTGAAATTTTTAAAGATAACATTGCTATTATATCAATTTTTCCTTTAAATGGATTTGTATGCAACCCAACAAAGAAAATATCATAAAGGCAACAAATCGTTGCCGAAACGCGCGAGGTGTTTTATTAGTAGACAGCGAAGTTATGCAGAAGATATCAGGATAAAGAAACAGAACAAACATTCGATTTTGTTCTGTACTTTTATTTTATATTCTGCTATAATGACGGAAGAAAAAGAAAATAATATTGTAAAGGAGAATCCAGTTATTCGAAAAACTTGGATAGCTGCCAGAATATAAAGGAGAAACGTATGGATCATTTTGAATTAGTATCAGAATACGCACCAACCGGCGATCAGCCCCAGGCTATCGATCAGCTAGTCAAAGGCTTCCAAGAAGGCAACCAATGCCAGACCCTTCTGGGCGTTACGGGTTCCGGTAAGACTTTCACGATGGCAAACGTCATTGCACAATTAAATAAACCAACGTTGATCATTGCTCATAATAAGACGTTGGCTGCCCAGCTATATGGAGAATTCAAAGAATTTTTCCCGAATAACGCGGTGGAATACTTTGTGTCCTATTATGATTATTATCAACCGGAAGCTTACGTTCCTTCTTCTGACACTTATATCGCAAAGGATTCTTCGATCAATGATGAGATAGACAAGCTTCGTTTATCTGCGACTATGGCATTGACAGAGCGTCGGGATGTGATCATAGTAGCGAGTGTGTCGTGTATTTACGGTTTGGGAAGCCCGGTAGACTATCAAAACATGGTAATTTCCTTGCGCCCTGGCATGATAAAAGATCGTGATGAGGTGATGGCAAAACTTATTGAAATACAGTACGATCGCAATGACATGGATTTTCATCGCGGAACATTTCGTGTCCGTGGTGATGTGTTGGAAATCATACCGGCGTATGAAAGCGATGTGGCAGTTCGCATTGAATTTTTTGGAGATGAAGTTGAGCGGATTACGGAAATTGATATTTTGACCGGTGAGATCAAAGACGAATTATCTCATGTGGCAATTTTCCCGGCGTCTCATTATGTAGTAGATAAAGAAAATATAAAACGTGCGGTAAATGATATAGAGCAGGAATTAGAAGACCGTGTAAAAGAGTTCAAGCATCAGGATAAACTTTTAGAGGCACAGAGAATTGCAGAGCGGACTAATTTTGATATCGAAATGCTGAAAGAGACAGGCTTTTGTTCGGGTATTGAGAATTATTCACGACATTTGGCTGGGCTGAGTCCGGGACAGCCGCCGTATACATTAATTGATTATTTCCCGGATGATTTTATTATAATGATTGATGAGTCGCATAAAACTATTCCGCAGATTGGAGGAATGTATCACGGAGACCAGTCGAGAAAATCTACGTTGGTGGATTATGGCTTTCGTCTTCCGTCGGCAAAAGACAATCGACCGTTGAATTTTGAAGAATTTGAGAGTAAGATTAATCAGGCTTT
>CAJLUP010000113.1 GCA_905209865.1 uncultured Lachnospiraceae bacterium | reverse complement strand
CGGAGTTTATAAGTGAAACATTAATGTTGCAATATTAAAATAGATTAAGATAGAAAATGTATCTACTAATGTTGTGATCAGCGGAGAAGCCATAATTGCCGGATCAAGATGAACTTTACTTGCAAGCAGCGGCAAAATGCATCCGATCAGTTTCGAGATGATAACAGTTGCGGTCAGCGACAGCGCGATGACAAAAGCAAGACTCGGATTATGATACTGGATCAGGATGCGAATTCCGTTTGTAAGGGCGAGGACGCCTCCGACGATAATAGAGATACGAAATTCTTTAAAAATAACTTTAAAAATGTCTTTGAAATGAATTTCTGAAAGCGCAAGTCCGCGAATGATCAATGTTGAACTCTGTGAACCACAGTTTCCGCCGGTATCCATCAGCATTGGGATAAAGGATACAAGCAAAGGGATCGCCGCAAAAGCGTCTTCATATTTGGTAATGATCGTACCTGTAACAATGGAAGTAAACATAAGAATAAGCAGCCAGGGAATCCTGTTTTTTGCATGAGCGAAAGTAGACGTATTAAAATAAGTCTTTTCGCTAGGATTGATGGCAGCCATTTTAGTAATGTCTTCTGTTGCTTCTTCGACCATAACGTCCATGGCATCGTCAAAAGTGACGATTCCGACCATGAGTCCGTCTTTATCCAGCACAGGAAGTGCAAGAAGATCGTATTTTCTGAAAAGCTGAGCTACGTCTTCCTTATCCATATGGGTTCCGACTGAGATGATCTCTGTTTCCATTAATTCGCTGATCAGAACGTTATCGTCTGTCGTCATCAGATCTTTTGCACTGACAATACCGATCAATTTTCTTCTGTCTGTAACGTAACAAGTATAAATCGTTTCTTTATGAATTCCGGTTTCTTTAATATGCGCCATAGACTGTGCAACCGTCATTGTCTGGCGTATGTCAACGTATTCGGTCGTCATGATGCTTCCGGCGCTGTCTTCAGGATAATTCAAAAGCTGATTGATCAGCGTTCGGTCAGACGGAGAAACGGTATCCAGGATCCGGTTGACAAGGTTAGCCGGAAGTTCTTCAAGCAGGTCAACAGTATCGTCCATATACAAGTCGTCAAGCAGTTCCTTCAGTTCTTTTTCAGAAAACATTTCTACAAGGTAAGTCTGCATGGAAGTTTCCATATTGGCAAATACTTCTGCAGCTTTATCTTTGGGAATCAGACGGAATGCAAGAGCAAGCTCTTTGTCATCAAGCTCTGACAGCAATGAGGCTATGTCCACTTCGTTCATTACATCTAAAATACTTCTCACAGCTTTGAACTGACGCTGCTGGAGAAGCTGTACAAAAATGTCTTTGTTCATGATAAATACCTCTCTTTATGTAATTTTTTTCAATCAGACTGCGTATATGACAACTGACACCAGAGTCCATAACCTCACCTCCTTCTGTATGGGATGCTCAGGGCTTTTCCCGCAAAATAAAAACCGTCATTCTGTTAAAAGACGGAAATGTAACACTACTTTTTACTGCTCCATTTTAGTTTACAGGAGGAAATGTGTCAAGAAAAACATATGTAAAAATGGGTGAAAAATTAAGAAAAATCTGTTATACTTAGTAAAGTATATGGAAATAACTAAATAGAAAAGAGGATTTGTTATGGAGTACAAGATCACAGGCTGTAAGCCGGAGAAATTATTTCATTTTTTTGAGGATATCAGTGCGATCCCGAGAGGATCAGGGAATGAAAAAGGACTCAGCGATTATCTTGTGAAATTTGCGCAAGACAGAAATCTTTGGGTTTATCAGGATGACAGTAATAATGTTATTATAAAAAAAGACGGAAGCGAAGGGGCAAAAGACAAAGCTCCGGTTATGCTGCAGGGTCATATTGACATGGTGTGCGATAAACGCGCGGGAGTGGAGCATGATTTTGAAAAAGACGGATTGGATCTTATTGTGAAAGATGGAGTTCTTTCTGCAAACGGAACGACGCTTGGAGCAGACAACGGTGTTGCAGTCGCTTTGATGATGACGGTTCTTGACGATGAAGAATTAGAGCACCCGCCGGTAGAGTGCGTGTTCACGACAGAAGAGGAGATTGGATTGAACGGCGCACAGGCGCTTGATAAGTCTCAGATTACAGCGCGTACGATGATCAACATGGATTCAGAAGAAGAAGGCGTTGCAACAGTAAGCTGTGCAGGAGGACTTCGGGTACAGCTTACGAGAAAGATCGAAAGAGTACAGGCAGAAGGCACATTAGTCCAAGTGAAAGCAGAAGGACTTTTGGGAGGACATTCAGGAACAGATATTGATAAAGAACGTCAGAACGCCAATCTTTTAATGGCGCGTATGGCAGATTATCTTTTGAAAAATACAGACGGACTTCTTGTAAACTTTGCGGGTGGTACAAAAGACAACGCGATTACGAGAGAATGCGAGCTGTCTTTGATTTACGCAGATCCGGCAGAGGCAGAGAAGGCGGAAAAACTGGCATGTGATCTTGCGGAAGTATTCGCAGAGGAGATCACGCCGTTTGAACCGGACTTTTCCTGCGAGATCGCAGTGACGGAAGGTCAGAGCGTATCTGCGATCCCGGCTGAGGATACAAAAGCATTTGTAGGATTGATGCGTCTTGCACCGAATGGAATTTACAGACGGAACATCAAGATGGATGGGTTTGTCGTTGTATCTTCTAATATGGGAGTTGTCAGAACAGAAGAAGATCATATTATGGTTGCAGTTTCTCCGAGATCGTCAGTGGCAAGTCTTCAGGAAGATACGAAATCACGTTTTGCACTTCTTGCAGAAACATTTGGATTTGAAATTGAGTACAGCGGGGAATATCCGGGATGGAGTTATGCGGAAAAATCCGAGATCCGAGATCTGTTTGTAGAAAGTTACCGCGACTTGTTCGGAACAGAACTTCGGCTGGAAGCTCTTCATGCAGGTCTTGAGTGCGGCCTTTTCTCAGAAGCAATTCCGGGACTGGATGCGATCGCAGTCGGACCGACATTAAATAACGTGCATACTCCGGATGAGAATGCTCCGCTTGATTCACTTGAGCGTTTTTATGAGCTTCTGAAAGAGGTGCTTTCAAGATTGGCAAGAGTATAAAGAGAATCTGTTTTATTTGATTATAGTTTATTCAGTAAAGAAGAAAAAAGCGGGATCGTGGAGATGCCGCTTTTTTCTTTGCATGGTGACGGGAGGACTCTGAGATGAACGAATTTTACAGAGAATTAAAAAAGAAACTTACCGTTTCTGAAGGCGATGTTTGGATAGAGACCGTTTTGTCAGGGGAAAATGCGGGAAAGAAAACAATCCTTTCGGAAGATGCGGTTCAAAGAGAAGCGGAAGACCAAGAAGGACGGCTCTTTGTTGAACGGGTCGGAAGAATCCCCCGTCTTGTGATCTGCGGAGGAGGGCATGTGTCGGCTGCTGTTACAAAGCTTGGAAAGATGCTTGGGTTCTATGTGACTGTTCTTGAAGACCGTCCGAAATTTGCGGATTATGTAAGAAGCGCAGGGGCGGATCTTGTTATCTGCGCTTCATTTCAGGAAGGGCTTGCACAGGTCGGCGGTGATTCGGACACATGGTTTGTTATTGTAACACGCGGTCACAGATATGACGCAGAATGTCTGGAGACGATCGTGAAAAAGCAGAATGCCTATGTGGGAATGATGGGAAGTAAAAGACGAGTTGCGATTGTGAAAGAACAGCTTGAAAATAAGGGGATCAGCAGAACGTGTCTGGAGAAGGTGCATACACCGATCGGATTGAAGATCAAAGCTGAGACGCCGGAAGAAATTGCTGTTTCGATTATGGCAGAAATAATCGAAATCAAAAACAGCAGAGAAAAATCAGGAGGCTATTCTAAGGAATTGTTGGAAAAGATTTTTGAAGAGGAAAATGAAACAAAAGAAGATCAAAAGACAATGACCTTAAAGAAAGTGCTTGCGACGATCGTTTCCAGAAAAGGATCTGCTCCCAGAAGTGTAGGAACGAAGATGTTGATCGTGGAAGACGGAAGCATAATCGGAACGATAGGCGGAGGATGCGTTGAAAGTGAAGTGATGCAAAAGGCGATTCTTATGATGCGCAGAGGAGAGCCTGAATTTCAGATCTGTAAAGTCGATATGACGGCAGATGCCGCAGAAGAGGAAGGAATGGTCTGCGGAGGCGTTGTAGAAGTTATGCTGGAGAATATTGCGTGAATTTTGCGCGAATGACGAAAGGAGAATCCGGGAGTAGGTTAGAAAATATATCCGGAGATATAAGGATGAAAAAAAGATCAGTTTTTATTTTAAAAGGAAATATTGTATACAGTAAGAATCAGAAAGAGTTTTCAATTTGTGAAAACGGATATGTGGTTTGTAAGGACGGTCTTGTCGAAGGCGTATATAAAACACTTCCGTTTAAACTCGGGGGAAATCCGATCCGGGATTATGGAGATGCATTGATCGTTCCGGGATTTGCAGATCTTCATGTCCACGCACCTCAGTATTCATATCGTGGATTAGGAATGGATATGGAATTGTTGGAGTGGCTTGAAACAAATACATTTCCAGAGGAATCGAAGTTTTGTGATCTGGAATATGCCGAAAAGTCATATCGTATTTTTGTGGAAAATATGAGGAAAAGCGCAACGACGAGAGCGTGTGTTTTTGCAACGCTGCACAGACCGGCAACGCTTCTTCTTATGGATCTGTTTGAAAAGAGCGGATTAAGTACATTTATCGGAAAAGTAAATATGGATCGGAATGCGCCGGATTATTTGAGGGAAGAAACGAATGAGTCGTCAGAAGAAACTTTAAAGTGGATTGAAGAGGCGATTGGGAAAAATTACAGCAATACTTATCCAATACTTACCCCTAGATTTGTTCCGACTTGTACGGACGAGTTAATGAAGCAGTTAAAACAGATTCAAAGAAAATATACGCTGCCTTTTCAGTCGCATTTATCTGAAAATCCCGGAGAGATCGCATGGGTAAAAGAACTTTGTCCGTGGTCTGAATTTTATGGAGACGTCTATGATAAGTTTGGCTTATTTGGAGGGGATACCCCTACGATTATGGCGCACTGTGTGTACAGTGACGAAAGAGAGATCAGAAGAATGAAAGAAAATGGTGTGTTTATTGCCCATTGTCCTGAGTCTAATATGAACGTGTCTTCTGGAATCGCACCGGTTAGAAAGTTTCTCGAAGAAGGACTGCATATCGGACTGGGAAGTGATGTTGCAGGAGGATCTACAGAGAACATGTTCCGGGCAATGGCGCATGCTGTTCAGTCATCAAAACTGCGCTGGCGGATCAGTGATGACAGCCTGAAGCCGCTGACTGCGGAAGAGGTCTTTTTCATGGCGACAAAAGGCGGAGGAGAATTTTTCGGGAAGGTCGGAAGTTTTGAACCGGGATATGAGTTTGATGCGGTTGTTTTAGATGATAAAAGGCTTGCACATCCGCAGCCGCTTGATGTA
>CAJLUP010000112.1 GCA_905209865.1 uncultured Lachnospiraceae bacterium | reverse complement strand
GAGTGATTTTAAAAGGATTGGGAGAACTTGAAGGGATCAGAAAAATATTTACAGAACATATAGAGGAAGCGGTTCTGTAGAGCCAAAACAAAAAAGACATTAAAAGTAAAAAAGATATAAAAGTAAAAAAGAAAAGAAGCAATAAAAAGAAAACAAAAAAATAAAAAGAAAAGCAGGAGGAAAAACAAATGTTAGAAGCAGGAATGAAAGCGCCGGGATTTGAATTGCCGGATCAGGACGGAACAGTACACACATTGGAAGAGTACAAAGGAAAAAAGGTTGTTTTATATTTTTATCCGAGAGATAATACACCCGGTTGTACAAAACAGGCATGTGGTTTTGGAGAATTATATCCACAGTTTTTAGAAAAAGGAGCAGTTGTGCTCGGAGTAAGTAAGGACAGCGTGGCGTCACACAAGAAGTTTGAAGAGAAATACGGACTTCCGTTTACCCTTCTTTCGGATACAGAGTTATCGTGCATCCAGGCTTATGATGTATGGAAGGAAAAAAATATGTATGGGAAAAAGACGATGGGTGTTGTCCGCACTACTTATTTGATCAATGAAGACGGTGTGATCGAAAAAGTATTCGGCAAAGTGAAAGCGGCGGAAAATCCACAGCAGATGCTTGCGGAATTATAAGAAATCAGGAGAAGACTGCAAAATGAGACAGGAGATCGGAAGAAACCGGTCAGGGCTTCGGTATGGATATACAACAGGAAGCTGTGCGGCTGCGGCTTCGAAAGCTGCGGCGGCGATGCTGCTTGGAAAAGAGGAAATTACACATGTAAAACTGATGACTCCGAAAGGAATTGAACTGTATTTGGAAGTAGAGTCAACCGTCAGGACTGCAGATTATGTGCAGTGTGCAGTTTCAAAATACAGCGGTGATGATCCCGATGTGACGGATGGTATGAAAGTATATGCAAGAGTGGAAAAGAGCGAGCTGTTTCTTGGAAAGGAAGAAGACACCGCACGCTGTTTTGAGATTGGAGAACGTCTCATCCTTGCCGGAGGGGAAGGAGTCGGGCGGGTGACAAAAGCGGGATTGGAACAGAAGGAAGGTTTTCCTGCGATCAATAAAATCCCGCGGAAAATGATTGCCGAAGCAGTGGAAGAGGAATGTGAAAAGTATCAGTATAACGGGAAGATCAAGGTGACGATCTCTATTCCAGACGGCAAAGAGATTGGGAAAAAGACGTTTAATCCACGGTTGGGGATCGTAGATGGATTGTCAGTTCTCGGAACGACAGGAATTGTGGAGCCGATGAGCGAAAAGGCGCTGACAGATACGATCTGGCTGGAAATGAAAATGCGAAAGGAGACAGGACATGACAGGTGTTATGTAGTCCCGGGGAATTACGGAATGGATTTTTTGCGCGAAGAACTTGGCGTCGATGAAGAGTTGACCGTAAAATGCAGCAACTATATCGGAGAGACGATCGACGATGCAAAATTACTTGGGATGAAAGGGATTCTCCTGATCGGTCATATCGGGAAGTTTGTCAAGCTGGCGGCAGGAGTGATGAATACTCATTCCAGGCAGGCGGACTGCAGGATGGAAGTGCTGGCAGTTCATGCGGCTTTGGCTGGCGCTGAGACGTCGGTTGTGCGCTCGATTATGGAGTGTATAAATACATCGGAGGCGTTGGAACTGTTGAAAAGATATGGATTTCTCGAAAAAGTAATGAAAAGTGTAATGGATCGGATTGAATTTTATCTGACAAACAGAGCCGGGGAAACATTAGAGATCGGGGCAGTCGTTTTCTCAAACGAAGAAGGGATTCTGGGAAAAACATCAAAGGCAGACGAGCTGTTTGATCGGATGAATCGTTCTGTCACGCATAGAGAAAAGGAGACGAAGACGTTATGAAAGGGAAATTTACAGGTGTCGGAGTTGGACCTGGAGATCCTGAACTTTTGACATTAAAAGCATTGCATGCAATACAAAAAAGCGACGTTATCGCCATTCCGGTATCGGACAGCACTCTGGAAGAACCGAGTGAAAAGGCAGATCAAAAATATGCCGGACAGTGCACAGCTTTTCAGATTGTAAAACAGGTCTATCCAGAGATAGAGAACAAAGAGTTGATCTTTCTGCCGATGCCGATGATCAAAGATCGGAAAAAACTGATGCAGATTCACGATAAAGACGCAGAATTTACAGGTGAAAAATTAAATCAGGGCAAAAATGTTGCATTTCTTACGATCGGCGATCCAAGTATTTATTCTACTTGTATGTATGTGCATAAAAGAGTGAAGCGAATGGGATATGAAACGGAGCTGATCCCCGGCATCCCGTCTTTTTGCGCGGCGGCGGCTCGTCTTGACATCTCTCTTTCGGAAAACAGAGATGAACTGCATATTATACCTGCCTCTTACGGAGTGGAAGAGAGCATACGGTTATCGGGAACAAAGGTATTTATGAAAAGTGGACGGAAAATGGCAGAAGTGAAACGTTTTCTTCTTGAAAATGGGTTAGAGGCAAAAATGGTAGAAAACTGCGGGATGGATTCGGAAAAGCTTTCTCTTTCTACAGAAGAAATTCCTGAGCAGGCGGGGTATTATTCGCTGCTTATCGTAAAAGGGAAAAAGGAAGGCTGAAAAAAAGAACAAGAAAGCTGAAAAAATAGAGAAGCTTAGAGCAGGAAAGGAAAGAAAAGGATGGTCACATTTGTTGGAGCAGGTCCGGGTGCGGAAGATTTGATCACTGTGCGCGGTCAGCGCCTTTTGGAAGAGGCAGATATTGTAATTTATGCGGGATCACTTGTGAACCCGAAACTTCTCTGTATTTGTAAAGAAACGTGTGCGGTTTACAATAGTGCGAAGATGACACTGGAAGAAGTACTGGAAGTGATGAAAGAAGGAGAAGCTCAGGGAAAGAAGATTGTCCGGCTTCATACAGGGGATCCTTGTCTGTATGGAGCGATTAAAGAGCAGATGGATGAGCTGGAACAACTGGGGATTGAATACGAAGTGTGTCCGGGGGTCAGTTCTTTTTGCGGAGCAGCGGCTGCGCTTAAAACAGAATATACTCTTCCGGGTATTTCTCAGTCCGTCGTGATTACCCGTATGGCAGGAAGAACACCGGTTCCTGACAAAGAGTCGATCAGAAGTTTTGCGGCTCATGGTGCGTCGATGGTTATTTTTCTAAGTACGGGGATGTTAAGGGAGCTTTCGAAAGAGCTGATCAGCGGAGGGTATACGCAAGATACGCCGGCAGCAATCGTATATAAGGCGACATGGCCGGAAGAAAAAGTGCTGAACTGTACAGTAGGAACATTGGCGCAGACTGCAGAAGAAGCAGGAGTGACGAAGACAGCGCTTATTGTTGCAGGTCATGTTTTGGATGGAACGTATGAAAGATCTAAATTATATGATCCTTCGTTTACGACAGAATTTCGGCAGGCATCTTCCCATGCGGCCATGACAGAAAAGGAGAGATCAGCGGATGAATAAAATATATGTTGTAGGACTTGGACCAGGGGCGGAAGATCAGATGACGGTGCGGGCAAAAAAAGTTCTTGATACATGTCCGGTCATTATCGGATATACGGTATACATTGATCTTGTGCGCCCTTTGTTTCCTGATAAACAGTTTTTAAGTACTCCGATGAGAAAAGAAACGGATCGCTGCAAGATGGCGTTTGAGGAAGCGGAGAAAGGCTGTGACGTTGCCATGATATGCAGTGGTGACAGCGGGATTTACGGAATGGCGGGGCTGATCTTTGAGATTGGGCAAAAGTATCCGAATATTGGGATCGAGATCGTTCCCGGAGTTACGGCGGCGTCAGGCGGAGCTGCTGTTTTAGGAGCTCCCTTGATGCATGATTTTGCGGTCATCAGTTTAAGTGATTTATTGACTCCGTGGGAATTAATAGAAAAAAGACTTCGGGCGGCAGCAGAGGCTGATTTTGTGATCTGTCTGTATAATCCATCCAGCAGGAAGAGGGCTGATTATCTTGAGAAGGCATGTGAGATCATTCTTAGATCCCGGGCAAAAGAGACTGTATGCGGGCTTGTAAAAAATATAGGCAGGGAAGGAGAATCTTATGAGATCCTGTCTCTGGAAAAACTGAAAACAACACAGACAGATATGTTTACAACCGTTTATATAGGCAACTCAAATACGAAGGAACTGAACGGAAAAATGGTGACTCCAAGAGGTTATAAAGATGTGTGAGAAAAAAAGAAAGGTATCACTGATCGGGATCGGAGCAGGCAATCTGAAAGAGATGACAGGAAGAGCGAAAGAAGAAATTCTTGCAAGCGATTGCCTGATCGGCGCTTCACGGATGCTTGCAAGTGCCGAGATGTTTTTGCAGCAAGAAAAAGATACAAAAAAGCGGGCTGTTCTAAGGGAATATCGGTGGGAATCGATTCTTTCTTATATAGAGGAACAAAAGGAGTACAGACGGATCGCAGTTTTGCTTTCCGGTGATATCGGATTCTACAGCGGAGCAAAAAAACTGGAATCAGCGCTGCTGCGATCAGCGGAAAATTGTACAGTTGAATTGATACCGGGGATTTCTTCTGTAGTCTATTTTGCGGCAAAACTTAGGACTTCATGGGAAGATGCAAAGATCGTCAGCCTTCATGGGAATGAAACGCAGTTTATACATACAGTAGACATAAGCAGAAAAACATTCTTCCTTCTTGGCGGTAAGGATGCAGGAGAGCGTCTGCTGGATGCACTTTTGGCGTATGGAATGGGAGATTTTTTTCTTTCAATCGGGAAGAATCTCTCTTATGAAAATGAAGAGATCATAAGGAAAAAAGCTGCGGATTTTCAGCGAGAAGAGGTGCAGGGATTATGCGTTGCATTTGTGGAAAATGAAAATCCGTCAAGGCGGTGCGGGCCTCATATTCGGGACGGAGAGTTTGTAAGAGGAAACGTTCCGATGACAAAAGAAGAGGTACGGGCAGTCGGTATCGCGCGGCTGGAACTTACAGAAAATGCGGTTGTTTATGATATCGGCGCCGGAACCGGTTCGGTATCTGTAGAGGCGGCTCTTTCCGGTGAACAGGTGAAAGTATATGCAGTTGAGAAAAATCCGGAGGCAGCTGCACTTTTAAAAGAAAACCGGAAAAAATTCAGAACAGACGGGATCAGGATCATAGAAGGGACAGCGCCGGATGTACTCTTGGAGCTGGAGCCTCCGACACATGTGTTTATCGGAGGAAGTTCCGGTAATCTGAAGGAGATCCTGACAGTTGTGAAACAGAAAAATTCAAATGTGAAGATCGTGATCAGTGCGGTGTCGCTGGAGACAGTTCGGGATGTGATGGATGCAGAGGCAGAGGGACTTTTGGAAGATTTGGAGATCACGCAAATCTGTGCGTCACGATCCCGGGTTTTAGGACATTATCATATGATGACAGGAATGAATCCGGTCTATTTGATTTCATCTGGAGGAAAAAGAGAATGGCTTCAGGAATCTTGATTACGGCAATTTCGAGCGGGAGCGGAAAAACAGCGGCGGCATGCGCTTTGAT
>CAJLUP010000111.1 GCA_905209865.1 uncultured Lachnospiraceae bacterium | reverse complement strand
CATCGTTCGTTTTCAAGGCGGAGCAAACGCAGGTCATACGATCGTAAATGATTATGGAAAATTTGCGCTGCATACACTGCCGTCAGGAGTATTTTATGATCATACGACAAGTATTATCGGAAACGGAGTAGCATTGGATGTTCCGATTTTATTTAAGGAGATCCAGTCTATTGTAGACCGTGGTGTGCCGATGCCGAAGATCCTTGTATCTGACAGAGCGCAGATGGTAATGTCATATCATAAGAATTTTGATGCTTATGAGGAAGAGCGTCTCGGAGGAAAATCTTTCGGTTCAACAAAATCAGGTATTGCGCCGTTTTACTCTGACAAATATGCAAAAATCGGTTTTCAGGTGAGTGAACTTTTTGACGACGAACTTTTGAAAGAGAAAGTGGTTCGTGTTGCAGAGCAGAAAAACGTATTACTTGAGCACCTTTATCACAAACCATTGATCGATCCTGATGAATTATACAAAGAACTTGTAAGTTACAGAGAGATGGTAGCGCCATATGTATGTGATGTTTCACTTTTCTTACATAATGCTTTGGAAGAAGGAAAGAATATTCTTTTGGAAGGGCAGCTTGGTTCTTTAAAAGATCCGGATCACGGAATTTATCCGATGGTTACATCTTCCTCTACGCTGGCGGCTTACGGTGCGATTGGTGCGGGAATTCCGCCTTATGAGATTAAGCAGGTAATCACAGTATGTAAAGCGTATTCAAGTGCAGTAGGAGCAGGAGCATTTGTAAGCGAAATATTTGGAGAAGAAGCGGATGAGCTTAGAAGACGCGGAGGTGACGGCGGAGAGTATGGCGCTACGACAGGTCGTCCGAGACGTGTCGGCTGGTTTGATTGTGTTGCTTCCAAGTATGGATGCAGAATGCAGGGAACAACAGACGTTGCGTTTACTGTATTGGATGTACTTGGATATTTGGATGAAATTCCGGTATGTGTCGGCTATGAGATTGATGGAGAAGTAACGACAGATTTCCCTGTTACACATCTTCTTGAGAAAGCAAAACCGGTTCTTAAGACACTTCCGGGTTGGAAAGAAGATATCAGAGGAATCAGAAAATACGAAGATCTTCCGGAAAATTGCCGTAATTATATCGAATTTATTGAAAAAGAAGTTGGATATCCGTTTACAATGATCAGTAACGGACCGGGAAGAGACGATATTATTTATCGGAATCGATAAGAGAACGGCGGAAACACAGTTTTATAAAAATGTAAATAAAGATGGCGAGAGTTGATAGCTTTTGCCATCTTTATTTGTAATATTTTTCAGTATGAACGCATAGAATATAAGACCGGGTTTTGAAAAGATCGGAATAGGAGGTATATTTTATGCGCCGAAATGACAGCGAGACGGAAATCAGAATGATGACAATGGAAGAATACTTGAAGAAGAGACAAGCAATAAGGCAGCGCGGCGGCTTGGAAGGAAAAGAATGCCATGAAGAAACCGCAGCAGCCTTAAAATTGGTTGAGTTATTGTATAATTAAAGATTAATCGTTATTTTGGTCGTTGCGGTCTTTTATAAGCCGGGCGATCAGAATAAATCCATAAAGAAGAACAGGAATTAAAATCGTAGCGGCTATGGATGCTTTCAGCAGATCGGTAGATGCAGGAGATCCGATTAGAGCAAATATGAGTGTGCAAGCATACATTCCAACAAGAAGAATCACAGCGATGACTGCAAGGATGCGTTTTATGTTTTTCATAGTAAAAATCCTTTCCGAAAAATATTTTGGAGTTCAATCAATGCAGAAAGAGATTGATATGAGAATTCCTGTTAATAAGTATACCGTAATTATGCTTAAAATAATAGTGGATAAAACATTTTAAAAACGTTAAAAACTCAAAACTTAAAACAGTAGTAGTTAAAATAATAGTTTACGGAAAACAGAAATTGTTATATAATGATTTGGACGGATTTTAAAGATAAAGGAGCAATATACAATGAGCGAAAAATGTTTATTAGATCAATGGAGAGATATGGCTTATGACAGAAACCTGTCAAAAGAGCAGTTAGAAAGTTTTTGGGGAAAGTATTTTACAATAGAGTCTTCTATTTATGAGCAGCTTCTCGAGGATCCTGATACAGAAGTGCGGGGAACAGTAAAAGAACTTGCTGAAAAATATGGTCAGAATGTGATGACTATGGTTGGATTTCTTGACGGAATCAACGATAGTCTGGTAACGCCTAATCCAATAGAGACAATGGATGAAGATACAGAAGTAAGTCTTGGATTTGATAAAGAAAAATTATATAAAAACATGGTAGATGCGAGAGCTGACTGGCTGTATGAACTTCCGCAGTGGGAGAAGATTTTTGATGAAAATACAAGAAAACGTCTGTACAGAGAACAGAAATCTTCAGGAACGATCCGCAAAGAGAAAAAGATCGGAAGGAATGATCCGTGTCCATGTGGAAGCGGTAAAAAATATAAAAAGTGCTGTGGAAGAAACGCATAAATGAGAAATTATTTTTGGACTTTGGGAATCTTCTGTGTTTTGTATTATTTGATACTGGCCATTTATTCCCGGAGACTGCGATCGACTTTTGCAGTTTTTTGGTTGTTAACCGGCGGCGCACATCTGTTTTTGGGATGTGTGCCGTTTCCTGCATATGTAAAGATACTTTTGGGTTGGATCTGTTTCGGACTGTGGAGTATTTTTTTAGTTATGGAAATACAAATTTGCAAAGGTATGTACTCAAAAGCTGAGGACGGAGCACAGTGGATTATTGTTCTGGGAGCACAGGTGAGGGGCAAGAAGATTACAGATTCTCTGCGAAGAAGGTTAGACACGGCGGTTTGTTATTTGAAGAAAAATAAGGAAACAAAAGTAATTGTATCAGGTGGCCAGGGAGCAGGAGAAGAGATAACGGAAGCAGAAGCAATGGCGGAGTATCTTATAAAACAGGGAATTTCGAAAGATCGGATCAGAATGGAAGATCAATCTACCTCTACAAGGGAAAATCTACGTTTTAGTCGAAAGTTTCTTAAAGCCGATCAAGAAACGGTTGGGATTGTAACAAATAATTTTCACAGCTATCGGTCGAAACTGTTGGCGAAAGAAGAAGGATATGATCATGTTTTTTCGCTGTCGGCTTCTTCAAATTATGTTTTTCAGCTTAATTATCTCGTGAGAGAATTTTTTGCTGTTATGGCAATGAAGCTGAGAAAAAGCAAAATTAAGGAATATTAAAATAATGAATGGGCATACTGCTATTGATGTTGAAAAAAGGAGGTAGCATTATGCCACAATTAAAATGTACAGTTCAGACATGTGTTCACAACAAACAGTTCCTCTGTGATCTGGATGAAATCAGAGTGGGAGGAGAAACGGCTAAGAATCCGCAGGAAACATGCTGCGATAGCTTTCAGGAGAGAAAAGAAGGAAGTTATACAAATTCGATGAAAGAAGCTTCTGATTGTTCTTGTATTGACTGTAAAGCGACAAATTGTATGTATAATAAAGAGTGCGAATGTCATGCGGGAAAGATTAGCGTGGAAGGCGGAGATGCAAAACATGCATCAGGAACAGAGTGCGCGACATTTCAGTCATGTAACGGCTGATTGCCGAACAGATTCCCTGGAAGAAAAAAGAGAAGAAAGAATAAAAAAGTAACAGCAAAAGGAATCGTCTTTTGGATCAAAAAAGGCGATTCCTTTTGCTGTTGACGCTTTCCAGTTACAAGCGTTATAATAAATTAATTACAATTCATTCAAAAATGAAAAGACGGGAAGGTATATAGCATGGCGGGGGAACGGGAACATATAGGGATCGAAAAAGAAAATGAATATAAAGTGAATGAAAAACGCAGTGAGAATAAATCGGGATATTATGTGAAACAGCCGACTTTCGGAACAGGAAAACCATCATGGATTAAACAGCAATTTGGTAAAACTGTAGCTATTGTAGTCGGTGCGTTGGCATGTATTCTTTTTTATTTTCTTCTTTTGCGGGCAGGGCACATATCGGGAGTTATACAGAAAATATTTTTGGTTTCGAAGCCGATTATTTACGGTTTGGCAATCGCTTATCTGCTGAATCCAATCGTGAAAGCGGTTGACCGAAAGATGATTCCTTTTTTGGAAAAAAAGTTTCCTAACTTTAAACAGGCAAAAAGCATGTCACGGGCAACAGGAATCTTTATTTCAATCGTGATACTTGCAACGATTATTTTTACGCTGTTTAATATGATGATACCGGAACTTTACCGAAGTCTCCGAGATATGATCATGAATGTTCCAAGTCAGATGAATCGTTTTATCCGGTCGTTAAGTGAAATGAACACAGAAAATTCAACGATCGGGAATATTGTACAAAGTGTGATGAAAGAGGCGACTATATTTGTGCAGAACTGGATGCGTACAGATCTGATGGGGCGTATTAATGATTTTATGTCAGGATTAACGGTAGGTGTACTCAATGTTATGCGTGAGATTATGAATGTTTTGATTGGCTTGATCGTGTCTGTATATGTATTATTCAGTAAAGAAAAGTTTTCAAAACAGTCTAAGAAAATAACTTATGCTATATTAAAACCTTCGAATGCAAATATGGTTCTTCATCTTACGATTAAGAGTAATGAAATCTTCGGAGGCTTTATTATAGGAAAGATTATTGATTCTGCGATTATCGGTGTCCTTTGTTTTGTCGGTCTTTCAATTTTAAATATGCCATATGCGATGCTTGTCAGTGTGATTGTCGGGGTGACGAATGTAATTCCTTTTTTTGGTCCTTACATTGGAGCGATTCCGAGTGCAACTCTTATTTTGCTTGCAGAACCGAAGATGGGAATCTATTTTATAATCTTTATTATTGCCTTGCAGCAGTTTGACGGAAATGTGCTTGGCCCTAAAATATTAGGGGATTCCACAGGACTGTCAGCATTTTGGGTCGTATTCTCAATTCTGATCGGAGGAGGAATATTCGGCGTTCCTGGAATGATACTCGGTGTTCCTACGTTTGCAGTTATTTATTATATTGTGGGAATGCTTGTTAATGATAAACTGAAAAAGAAAAAGCTTCCAATCAGTACAGAAGCATATGATGAATATAGTTATGTAGAATCGGATGGAACATATATTCATGCCGATAAAAATATATTTAAAGGAGAGGAAAAATAATATTATGCCTATTCGAGTACAAAATGATCTTCCGGTAAAAGAAATATTGGAACATGAAAATATATTTGTGATGGATGAATACAGGGCGGCGCATCAGGATATCCGTCCTATCAGCATTGGTCTTTTGAATCTTATGCCCCTGAAAGAAGATACAGAGCTTCAGATTTTAAGATCTCTTTCTAATACGCCGCTTCAGGTAGATGTGACGTTTGTACGCATGACAAGTCACGTTTCTAAAAATACATCAACAAGCCATATTTATAAGTTTTATGAAGCGTTTGAAGATATTAAAATGAGAAAGTTTGATGGATTTATTATTACAGGTGCTCCGGTTGAGCAGATGGAGTTTGAAGAAGTTGATTATTGGCAGGAATTGACAGAGATTATGGAATGGACAAAAACGAATGTAACCTCAACGTTACATTTGTGCTGGGGAGCGCAGGCAGGAATTTATTACCATTATGGAATTAATAAATCCATCAAACTTTCTCATTTTAATATCTTCAAACGCTTCATAAA
>CAJLUP010000110.1 GCA_905209865.1 uncultured Lachnospiraceae bacterium | reverse complement strand
TTTTAAATATTTTTTATTTTCTTTTTTCAAGCTTTCTCTCAACGAGTCAGCTCATATATAATATCATTTTTGTCAGTTTTTGTCAACTACTTTTTCGAAGTTTTTTCAAAAAACTTATGATATTATTCTGATGTGCTTTTCATCTATTTCGAAAAATGTTACAGTCTTTTATTTCTAAATGACTTTTTTCGCACATCAAGCGGAGAAGGAGGGATTTGAACCCTCGCGCCGCTACTAACGACCTACTCCCTTTCCAGGGGAGCCCCTTCAGCCAACTTGGGTACTTCTCCAAGAACGGAGAGGGTGGGATTCGAACCCACGCGCCCTTTCGGACAAACGGTTTTCAAGACCGCCTCGTTATGACCACTTCGATACCTCTCCATATTTACAACAGTGAAAATCGGCTTTTTGAACTTCCCCTGTGCAACGTACATTATAATATCACAGGTGTCTTTTCTATGTCAAGCCTTATTTTATATTTTTTTATATCCCCTTTATATCCTCATATTATTCCAAAAAAATCCTCCCATTACTGACAAAGCGCTGTCATCTAACCACTCTCAGCTCCTTCTTTCAAATCATCGGAAGCGCCAAAAGGCACATTCCGGAATTGTAAGCGGTCGCCATTGCCAAAAAGAGACGCTTTGCCCAAAGTAAGCACGTCTCTTCTCATATCTCATAATGATACAACTTCTCTTCTGTTGTATTTTGTGAGTATCCATATTTTCACTATAATCACTGTTCGACGAACGACTCCGCAACTTTCAGATCTTCAGGAGTTGTAATTTTAATGTTTTCATAAGATCCTTCAAACAACTTAACCGGTTTCCCTAACATTTTTTCTACAACCATAGCGTCATCCGTTACTGATGTTTCTCCACATTCTTCCAGCAGCTTATATGCACGTTTTACCAGCTCCGATTCAAATACCTGGGGGGTCTGAACAAGCCACACATATTTTCTATCCGGCGTTTGCATTACAGTACAATTATCATCTACAATTTTAATCGTATCTTTCACAGGCATCCCCGCAGCACACGCATGTTCCTGAGAAACGCATTCGTACCCTCTTCGAATCATCTCGCCATCTACAAACGGACGAGCGCCGTCATGAATATACACATACCCGTCTTGTGTTTGCTTCAATCCATTCCAAACCGAATGATACCGTTCTGATCCGCCGCATATGATTTTCTTTACTTTGGAAAAATTATATTTCTCTACAATTTCCAAACGGCAAAAGTCTTCTTCTCCTTTCCCCGTCACCAGGATGATCTCATCAATAAGTTCCGATTCCTCAAACGCCTGCAGCGAATAAGCCAGCACTGGTTTTTCACACAACTTTAAATATTGTTTATGAATCTTTGTTCCCATTCTTTTTCCGCTTCCTGCCGCAAGCACGATCGCAGTACAATATTTTTTTGTCATCCTCTCATCCCTTCCCCTTCTCAAATACTCTGCCTTTGATAATAAACTTTTCTACCGTTCACCGAGTTTCAAATTCGGCACTGCATTCAAATCCCAGCCATGACGCGTACCTGCGAGATATTCATAAAAACCTGCCGCTCCGATCATCGCCGCATTATCGGTGCAGTAAATCGGGGATGGATGATAAAATTGAATCCCTCGCATCGCGCACGCCTGCTCCATAGCCGAACGAAGCGCCGTATTAGACGCAACGCCTCCTGCGATTGCGAATTTATGCATGCCGTAATCTTCCGCCGCCTGCATAGATTTTTCAACCAATACTTCTACAACCGCTTTCTGAAAAGATGCAGCGATATCTGCCGGATCAAAATTCTCCCCTTTCATTTTGCATCCATTGATGTAATTCAAAACTGCTGATTTCAGACCGCTGAAACTAAAATCGTATTTTGCTCCATCAATATTTGCTTTTGGAAATTTAACCGCATCCGGATTACCTTCTCTTGCAATTCTGTCAATCTTCGGACCGCCAGGATATCCTAATCCAATCGCACGAGCTACTTTGTCATAAGCTTCACCCGCCGCATCATCCCTTGTCCTGCCAAGTATTTCATATTTTCCGTAATCTTTCACGCAGACGAGATGAGTATGACCTCCCGATGCAACAAGGCACAGAAAGGGCGGTTCCAATTCCGGATTTTCAATATAATTTGCTGAAATATGCCCTTCAATATGATGCACTCCGACAAGAGGAAGCCCAGCTGCATACGCGATCGCTTTCGCTTCAGCCACTCCTACAAGCAACGCCCCCACAAGCCCCGGTCCATATGTGACCGCAACCGCATCGAGATCTGACAACGTTACTTCTGCCTCTTTCAGCGCCTCTTCAATTACCTGATTTATCTTCTCAATATGTTTGCGTGAAGCAATTTCCGGCACAACACCGCCATATAATTTGTGCAGATCGATCTGTGATGAAATCACATTGGAGAGTACTTCCCTTCCGTTGTGAACAACTGCTGCCGCCGTCTCATCACATGAACTTTCAATCGCCAAAATATTAATGTTTCTTATCTCTTTCATTTCACGCCTCTCAATCTTCAAACATCAATTCCACAGACATACCGTCTTTTCCGGCTTTCGCTTTCGGGAAAATACGCCTCACTTCATCCATATAATATTCAGGCTTTGTCAACGACGGACTATAATGAGTCAGCCACATTTCTTTCGCTTTCGCTTCCTGTGCAAGCGAAGCCGCTTCATAAAATGTCATATGCTTATACTCTACCGCTTTCGCTGCTTTTTCCTTCTCCCCATACATTCCTTCACATATAAACAGATCAGAATCAACCGCATTCTTTTTAATCGAATCTGTAGGGCGGGTATCCGTTGTATACGTCAGCTTAATCCCTTTTCTTGCCGGTCCCAAAACGAGATCCGGCGTATAAACCTGATTTTCTGTTTCGATTGTCTCTCCGTTTTGCAGCCGGCTCCAATATGGCAGAGGAATTCCCTGCTCTTTCGCCCGTTTTGCATCAAATTTCCCGGCACGGTCAATTTCCAGCGTATACCCGTAACAAAGTACGTTATGATTGACGCGAAAAGCTTTCAGCCGATATCCATTCATTTCAAATGTTTGCTCTGCGCCTTCTATTTCTTTAAAAACAATCGGAAACGGAAGTTCCGGCGCAATAACCCGAAGGCAGCTCACCACCCGCTCAAGTCCTTTTGGCCCTATTAATGTAAGGGGATCTGTGCGGTCTGCATTTCCCATCGTAAGAAGCAGTCCCGGAAGACCGCTTATATGATCGCCATGATAATGTGTAAAACAGATCACATCGATCGGTTTAAAACTCCATCCTTTTTCTTTAATCGCAATCTGCGTCCCTTCACCACAATCTATCAGCATACTGCTCCCGTTAAATCGTGTCATAAGAGCTGTCAAATAGCGATAAGGAAGCGGCATCATTCCGCCGCATCCTAACAAACATACATCTAACATCTATTTTTTCTGTCCATTCTTTTTAATTTCTCATTCTGCATCGACAGGTATTTTAAAGGAATCCACAAGCTCGTCATAACATGCTTCACACAAATCAAAATGATGTTTTTCTCCGTCTTTTTCCGAAAAATATCCCCATTCATAATCTGCGCTGAATACGCCTTCCTGCGGTTCTCCGTTCCTGACCGGAATTTCTTTTCCGCATCGATTGCAGATAACAGCCTCGGTTTCTTTTACCATTTTTCTTTCTTTCAAATAATATCGGCGCATGTTTTATCCTCCTGTAAATAAAAATTTACGTTTCTGCTACGCCCAAAGTATATCTGATTTTTTTTCAAATTACTATCGGAAACCAATTCCGTTTTTGTCGTTTTCTGGCATCGTCACTCTTCGGAAACCACTTTACTCATCAAAACCGCATCTTCTTCGGGATTGGAATAAAAACTTTTTCTAATTCCATCTTCTGTAAATCCTTCCCTTTCATATAATGCGCGCGCCGCTTTATTTTTACAGCGGACATCAAGCAATATCCTCTTAATTCCTGATTGTTTTCCGATTGTTTCAAGGGTTTTGATCAATTCTCTTCCAACCCCCTGCCTCTGTAATTCTTTTACTACCCCGATTCGAGCGATTTCCGCTTCTCCTGCTGCTGTATATGCCAAAAGATATCCCGCCGTACGGCCTGCCTTTTCTGCCGTCAGGCAAATAGCACCCGGCTGTTTCACTGTTTCAAGAATTGATTTTTCGCTCCAGGCATCACGAAACAGGCTATATTCAAGTTCCGCAATCGCCGCACCATCTTCCATCACCATGCGTCGGATTTCAGGCGCTGCATCTTTTTCTTTCGCTGCCCGTTCTCGTTCTGCCTGTGAAACACGCAGATAATCAGGTCTGTGCTCTGCCGCAGACTCATATCTGCCTTGCTTAAAATATCGAATACCAAGTGCCCCGACAACTGCTGCCCGCTGTCTGTTTGAGTAAGACGGAGCAAAAAAATAGGGTACTTTCAGTCCTTTTTCCAACATCTCTTTATATACCGGAACTCCATCCCCCAAAAACACAACTCTTCGCCCATAAATATTCAAACGCCGAATCAAATCTTCCACCGAAACCGCCATCTGAACACGGATTACCTGAAAAGCGTATTTCAACTGCCCGGAATCTTCCTTTTCCTTTTTCGGAACAAAAGAATAAATTCCTGTATAAACTTGATTTCTTCTCGCATCCATAATCGGACATATAATATCCTCACACCCATAGATGCTGTATGCCATCGCATCTGCGGTCGGAATATGGATCAAGGGCTTGCCAAGAGCAAGCCCCAACCCTTTCGCCGTAGCAGATCCGATCCGCAGTCCTGTAAAAGATCCCGGACCTCCCGCAACCGCGATCGCATCAATCGAATCCAAATCCGCTTCTACCATTTTCACCATTTCATCAATCATCGGCAAAAGTGTCTGCGAATGTGTTTTCTTATAATTTATCGTAAATTCCGCAATCGTCGTGTCATCTTCCACGATCGCAACCGTAGCTGTCAGACCCGAACTGTCTATTGCCAAAACTCTCATTTTTTACGTCCTGCTTTCCTTTTCATGTGATCGTACCGTTTTGAGTAATCATTCATCTACTTCGATAATCGTAATCTTTCGATAGTCAAACCCTTTCTCAAGGTCTTTTTCAATGGTAACTTCCGTCCGCTTTTCCGGAAGGATTTCCTCGATCAGGTTTGCCCATTCAATCAAAGAAACCCCTTCGCCCATCACATAGTCTTCAAAGCCAACCTCATCCATCTCTTCAACATCCCCGATCCGGTACACATCAAAATGATACAACGGAAGCCGCCCTTCATCATACACCTGCACGATTGTAAAAGTCGGACTGTTTACCGGCTCTTCAATCCCAAGTCCTTTGGCAAGCCCCTGTGTAAAAACCGTCTTCCCGACGCCTAGATCTCCTGTCAATGTAATCACTTGACCCGGAAACGCCTTTTCTCCCAGTTCCCGACCTGCCAAAAAAGTTTCCTGCGGACTGTTTGTCTCTAAAATCATGTTATAATGCCTCTTTTAGTGATGTTCTAGTGATGGAACAGACGGATGCCCGTAAACGCCATCGCCATCTTATACTTGTTGCATGTCTCAATTACATTATCGTCCCTTACAGAACCACCCGGCTGTGCAATATACTTCACGCCACTCTTATGTGCACGTTCAATATTATCGCCAAACGGGAAGAACGCATCTGAACCAAGCGCAACATCTGTCATTTTGTCAAGCCAGGCTCTCTTTTCCTCTCTTGTAAAC
>CAJLUP010000109.1 GCA_905209865.1 uncultured Lachnospiraceae bacterium | reverse complement strand
GATCTGCCTCGTTTCCGGTTCCGATGACGATGATATGATTGGCAAGTGTGCCGTAATTTTCAATCAGTTGGGGGAGAGGAAGCGTTCCGATATGTCCGCCCATATTGGAACCGACCGTAAAACAGATGACGAGAGGGAGATTCAAAGAGTCTGCAAGGAGATTCAGATAGCGCAGTCCGAGCATGAGATCTGTTTCCTGATAGCATACGGCATTAGTTGGGATGAAATAGTAGTCCCTGAGATATTTTTTTGCCTGTTTCAGTTTCACAACGGCGATAGAAGCTTCAGGAGCAGCTCCGAGAAACTCTTCTTCCGGTATAGCGCTTCCACATGCAAGGGCGGCGGCGTAAGTTCCGTGTCCTGTTTCATCGGTGGATGGAACGAGGTCAAAAGGAGAGTCTGACCGAAGCGCTTCGTTGATCTGGTCTTCTGTAAATTCACTTCCGTAAGAGAAATGTTCCGGCAGATTTCCGGTTTGTACAGTCTGATCCCAAATGGCGCGGATGCGGGTTGTATTGTCTAAGTTTCGGAAAACCGGATTCGTATAATCAATCCCGCTGTCAAGGAAGCCGATCAGAATGTTGCGTCCCTTAAGCTGAAGGGTAGGATAGTTTTGGATCGGAAGGATTCCGGCTTCGTTGAGTGTCTGCATACTAAGCGGAGTGTAACAGTTCGGGATCGAGGTGTAGGAATATTTCGGAAAAGTGATCGGATCTGTGATTTCCTTTGGAAGATAGAAGCATTTGTAAGAAAATCCGGCGTCCTGTTCACAGCGCTCCACTGTCATCAAACTGTTAAAAAAAGGCGTTCGGACATGATTTCCGATGAAGTCGCGGTAATCTTCAGATAAAATATGTTCACGGCATGTTTCACGGTCAAGCATATAAGAATTTCTCCGAATTGATTTTTATATCATATGCAAAAAATCAGAGAGTCATTCCTGAAAAAGTTTGCTCAAAAAACGCTTTTCCAAAAGAACGCTTTTCTAAAAGGACGTTTTCTAAAAAGAACGGATTCTGAGGAGGCAGAAGTGAAAAAAGTATAAATTCCAATGAGAAATGTTGAAGTTGTTTCAGAAAAGGGTATAATAATGATAACTTAAAATATCATATACGACCGATGTTTTTTGTACTTCGGACGTCCGTTTGGACGAAAGACGAAAGGAGATTGATACACATGAAAGATTTTTTTGAAAATTTCGGAAAACGGCTTGGAGAGACTGCGGAAATGGTGACGAATAAAGCCGGAGAAGTGATTGAGATTCAAAGAGTCAAAAGTCAGATCAGAGATCTTGCACGGGATAATGCCGTTGATATGATGGAGTTGGGAAAAGCAGTATATGAGCGTTATAAAGCAGGCGAAGAATTGGATGAAAACGCGGCAGCGCTGTGCGATTCAGTAAAAGAACGGGAAAAAGAAATTGAAAAATATGAACGTAAGATCGCGGCTTTAAAGGGATCGGCAGCATGTTCTGAATGCGGCAGGATGGTTTCGGAAGATATGGCATATTGTCCGTACTGCGGAGAGAAGATGGAAGCACAGGATCCGGAAGAAGAGACGGAAGAGTATGCGGAAAAGATAAAGGAGAAAGTGGCAGACGCAGCCGGAATGATGGCTGACAAAGCAGAAGAAACTGCGAAAAAGGTCGGAGATGCTGCTCACAAAGCCGCTCAAAAAACAGAGGAAGTGCTGGAAAAAGCAGCGGAGAAGACAACGCAGGCTGTTCATAAAGCGGCAGATAAGGCTGAGGAAACGGCTGAGAAAACGGCAGAGAAACTAGGAGACGCAGCAGAGCAGACGATGGAGAAACTGAATGAAGATTAAATGGTTTCCGATCACAGCAGCTTTGGCTGTCGGCGATCAGGCAGTAAAATGTTACGCTGAGAATAAACTTGTAAAGGGGGAAGAACGGCCGATTACAGAGAAAGTTGTCTTGCGGCATGTTCAAAATAAAGGCATTTGCATGAGTTTATTGGAAGATGAACCAAAGACAGCTCATATTTTATCAGGAGCAGCGTCCGGAGCGGTGCTCGGATGGCATGCCTTTACGGTTATGACGAAGAAGAAAGGATTTTGGAAAAAGTTCGGTCTTTCTTTGATGGCGGCAGGTTCAGCAAGCAATCTGTTTGACAGGATCGTTCGCGGACATGTTGTAGATTATGTGGGATTTCGCTGCGAAGATAAACAACTGGCAGGGATCACATATAATTTTGCCGATTTCTTTATTGCTGCAGGCACTGTTATTACGATTATTGCAAAACTGTTTTCCCCGAGAGCGAAAAAGCGGGAAAAGGGAAAGAAAACTGCTTAAAGGAAAAGCGATTGGTTTCTTTTTTAGAAACCAATCGCTTTTTTTACGTCGTCAATATTTCCTTGAAATATCATTCCGTCCATGCCAAGAGAACGGGCGGCTGCAATGTTTGGCGCCAGATCGTCTATGAAGAAACACTCTTTCGGATCAAGAGAAAATGTATGAAAAAGGTATTGGTAGATAGCAGGATCCGGCTTTGCCATTTTAAGCGGCGCAGAGAAAACAATTCCGCTGAAGTCTTTTAGAAAATCGTAGTTTGAAGAATATTCGGCAAAATAGGTCGGTGCATTTGATAATAAATAGAAAGGAATCTGCCGGTCTTTTAATTCTTTTATAAAGTTCAGAGTGTCTTCAATCGGTGTCAGAAAGCGCGGCCATTCCCGGAAGAATGTCCGAACGACAGGTTCTAACCGTTTCGGAAGAGATGCGGCAGTATCCTCTGCATATTGTTCATAACTGACAGAACCGCTGTCGATTTTGTCCCATCCTGAAAAGATCGCCGAGAAGAGAAGTTCCTGATCTTCTGCGGAAGACGTAAATTGTTTTAAAAGATGCCATCCGTCAAACTTACCGATTACATTTCCAAAATCAAAAACAATATTTTTATATTTCATGTGATCTGTACCTCGTATGATTAAGAATTATTATGATTAGTGTAGTATCAGGGAGTCACTTTGTCAAATAGTTTAGATATCAGATGTTTGGGGGCAGATCGTTGGATATTTGAAGCGTTTCCTTTCTTGCAGTGTTTAGATACGGCGTGTTATACTGAAAAAAATGGGATAAATAAGAGGTGTCTTATGTCGATTATTCAAACGATCAAAGAACAGGTAAATATGACCGAGAGAGAGCGGGACATATGCAGATATATTTTGGAGAATCCCGAGAAGATCGAAGAAATGTCTTCGAGAGAATTAGGACATGCCACATTTACCAGCGCTGCTTCAGTGACTCGGTTCTGTCAAAAGATAGGAGTAAAAGGATTCCCGGAATTTAAAATGCAGTTTGTTCAGGAATTGAGAACCGGAGGAATGGAAGAACATTCTGCAGTTACGATGTCAGAGCGGGAGAACGTTGTCACCATGGTTCGAAAAGCGGAGCAGATCCAAAAGCTGGCTGTGGAAGAGACGAATAAAGAACTTTCTTATACACAGCTTGTACGGATAGGAAAGTTGATTGCTGATGCAAAATCTGTTGATTTCTATGTATATGATATGAATAATTATTTGGCAAAATACGGATCTGCCTTATTTTTTCACGCAGGAAAATTGTCAAGTGTTCACTCTGAAATTAATATACAAGGACTTCATGCGGCGATGCCGGCGGATGGACATGTCGCTGTCATTATCAGCCATACGGGGCGGAATGAGCGTTTGGCGGAGATTGAAAAAATGCTGCACAGAGGCGGAACGAAGATCATTGTGATTTCCGGCAACAGAAAAGGAACTATAGGTCAGTATGCAACGGAGTTTTTATATGCGGCAGGATCAGAGAAAGTAGAAGAATTTTGGAACTCTATGTTTTTTGCATCAGGAAAATATTTGCTTGATATTTTATATGGCATGGAATTCAGCAGACGATACGAAGAGAATATTGCGCTGAACAGCAGATATGAAAAATCAGGACAGGATCTGTTGTGGGGACTTCCAAAGAAAAGCTTGCAGCAAGTCAGGAAAGTGAATAAAAAAGAACGTGAAGAAAACGAAAAGTAAGACGGAAAAATCAGCGTCTTTTCCTTATTAAAATGGGAGAAAAGGAAAAGATGCTGATTTTTTGTGCATTTTATACAAAAATAAAGGGGCATTTTTTGACATGTGAAACATTATTGCAAAAAATAAAAGAAAAAATCAGTTAAGATTGAAACAGTTAAACAAAAAGAAGAGAAAGAATTGAAAAAATCAGTCAGATTATTTAAACTAGCGTCAAGATCGAAAGAGGAAGTGCACAGAATCTCTTGGAATAAAAGATATGATCAAAGTGAGTGAAAGGAAAAGGAGAATGTTATGTCAAAGGTAAGAGATTATCAAAAACTTGCCGTCGATGTGATCGAGGCAGTTGGAGGTCAGGAAAATATAGCGAATGCTACGAGATGTGCAACCAGACTGCGTCTTGTTTTAAAAGAAACTCCAAAAGGGGCGAAAGAAAGAGTATCAGCGCTTGCGGGCGTGATCACAGTTGTAGAAAATAACGGACAGTTTCAGGTTGTCATCGGAACGCATGTAGGAGAAGTGTACGATGCTGTTGCGGAAGCGTTGAAACTTGATACGAAGAATCAGGAGATTGAAGAGCCGAAACAAAGCATCTTGAATCGGGTCATAGCAACGATGTCAGCGGTGTTTGCGCCGTTTGTATATATTCTTGCAGCGGCGGGACTTCTGCAAGGTGCGCTGATCTTGAGCACAATGGCGTTTCCGCAGTTCGCTCAGACAGGAACCTATGAAGTATTGAACTTTATGTCCTGGACACCGTTTACATTCCTTCCGATTTTTATTGCGATTACAGCGTCAAAGCATTTTAAATGTAATACGTTTATCGCGATCCTTTGCTGTTGTGCCCTTGTGAATCAGTCGTGGGCAGATATTGCGGCACGGATTGCCGGAGGCGAGATCGTTACTTTTCTCGGCATTAAATTGTCTGAGACAACGTACACATCAACGGTGCTTCCGCCTCTTATCCTTGTGTGGCTTTTGTCTTATTTAGAGAAATTTGTTGAAAAAAGACTTCCGGATGCAGCAAAACCGCTTTTAACTCCATTAATTTGTTTCCTCATTATGGTTCCGGCAACAATCCTTGTTCTTGGACCGGCATCTGCGATTACGGCAAACGGAATTGCAAACGGTTATAATGCACTTGTTGAATTTGCACCTGCAGTGGCAGGAGCAATTATCGGGGGACTTTGGCAGGTAGTCGTTATCTTCGGAGTTCACTGGGGTATCACACCGGTTGTTCTTGCGAACTTTGATATGAACGGATTTGATACGTTTCAGGCATTTCAGACAATCGCGGTAGTTGCACAGGTTGCGGCAGCTTTCGGTGTCTATCTGAAATCAAGGAATAAGCAGTTTAAAGGCGTTGCTCTTTCAGCAGGAATTACCGGAATTTTCGGAATTACAGAGCCTACGATCTACGGCGTAACATTACGTCTGAAAAAACCGTTTATCTGCGGTTGTGTCGGAGGCGCTGTCGGAGCAGTCGTATTAAGTTTCTTCCATTCTGCTTATTATGCATATGCAGGGCTTCCCGGACTTCTTACGATCGTAAATGCGATCAGCAAAGATGCTCCGATGTCATTTATCGGTATGGTCGTTGCATGTGTGATCGCATCCGTGATCGCGATTGTTTCAATTCAGATTATCGGATTTGACGATCCGCAGGAAGAGGCAGAGAATTTAGAGACAAACAAGGCGGAAAAAGGAGCGGCCGCATCAGCGATTGAGACAAAGAAGACAGGGGAAAAA
>CAJLUP010000108.1 GCA_905209865.1 uncultured Lachnospiraceae bacterium | reverse complement strand
TTTCTTTTTAGAAATTTTAATTTTTCTTCCATATATTGTCACACCTCCTTCACAATTACCTGTTATCTTATGTATATGAAAACGATAGGAAACACAAAACAGTGTATTCCCCATCGTCCATAACAGCAGAAAGCTGATTTCTGTTGTTTTCATAAAAGGAGACGGCGGCTGTATATACAGTCGGTATGTACAGCCGCCGGACTTCGCCTAAAAACAAATCTTTTTAATTTTCAGGCTTATCATCATTTAATTATCAATTCAAAAATAATATTTTTTCTTCATTGATCCATAAATAATCAGGATATCCTTTTTCCTCTATTTCTTTTATTTTTTCTCTCTGCACAAACCAACAGATCGGACTTTCATCTTCTGCTGCAATATAATAATTTTGTTCAAAAGGAAGACGCGCGCTGCTCTTAAGGCGAAACGGCAGCATATTCTCTCCCCGCTCTCCCCAAACAGGAATAAAATCATGCGCCCGGTAACCAATCCATTTTGATTCTTGCGGCACGGTTTGTTTCACCTTGAGACGAACCCCCCATTCTTCCGCATCCAAAGTATGATCGTCTATACGGGTCATCTTCGAAAAGTTTTTACATCCGGTAAGTCTTGCCGCTGTCCGGCTTTTTGGATTTTGAAACAGATCTTCTGTTTTCCCAAATGCAGCGATTTTTCCTTCGTCCATAACTAAAACCTCTTCGCTGAAACGATAGATTTCATCTCGATTATGAGACACCATAATAACCGTACCCTCATACAACTCCAACATTTGCAGCAATTCCTGCTCCATCCGGTCTTTCAGATACATATCCAAAGCAGAGAAAGGCTCATCCAATAAGATCACTTCTGGTTCATATGCCATAATCCGGGCAAGAGCTGTCCTTTGCTGCTGCCCTCCTGAAAGCTGATGCGGATAACGATTTTCTAATCCTGTCAATCCAAACTTCCGAACCATCTCTCCAACTCGTCTCCGTAAAACTGGTTTCTTTCCTTTTAACCCAGCTGCTATATTCTGTTCCACCGTCATTGTCGGAAAGAGAGCATAGTTTTGAAAGAGATAACCAACCTTTCGTTTTTGCGTCTTTAGATTTATTTTTGTTTCTTTATCAAATAATATGTTTCCATCTATTTCTATATATCCACTGTCTGGAGTTTCTATTCCGGCAATGCTTTTCAATGTCATACTTTTTCCGCAGCCTGATGCTCCTAAAATACCGATCCGTTTTGACTGACTTTGAAAGCGGATATCCAAACAAAACTCTCCCCATTTTTTCAGGATCTTCACATCAATCGCCATCTGTCACCACCTCCCAATATGTTTCATCTTTCGCCCGGAAATCCAATTCATAAGAAAAACAATAATAAAAGCGATCAAAATGACAACTGCAACCCAAATCCCGGCAGACACATAATCTCCATCCTGAATAACCATTGCGATTTTCTGAGAGATTGTCCCTGTCTTCCCCTGTATATTTCCCGCCAGCATTGACGTCGCCCCGTATTCTCCCATTGCCCTGGCAAATGTCAGAATCGTTCCTGATGCGATTCCAGGTCCGGCTGTCGGTACAACAATCTTCCAAAAGATTTTTGTTTCTGACATCCCAAGTGTACGTCCCGCATAAACCAGGTTTGCATCAATCTGCTCCATCGCCGCCCTTGCGTTACGATACATAAGAGGAAATGCGATTACAGTCGCTGCAATCACACATCCGATCCATGTCTGCACGACTTTAAATCCAAACTCCTCAAACAAAAATGCTCCGACAGGTCTTCGCCTGCTAAACAAAAGCAGTAAAAAAAATCCTGCTACGGTGGGGGACAATACCATGGGAAGCGTTAAAATTCCGTCTAACACTGCTTTTTTCCCCGGAGAAGCTTTCACCACTTTTCGAGCCGCAAAAATTCCCAGAAAAAAGGAAATCACTGTAGCCACAATTCCTGTCTTCAACGAAATATACAGCGGACTCCAGTCTAGCTCTTTCAATATTCCTGCTATTTCTTCCATTTATCCTCACTCCGCATTAATAATTACTCATTTTCCATTGATGATTCTTACTTTGATAATTCTTACTTTGCATCGACAGGATCTGTCTTCTGTTTATTTCACATCCGTATCAAAATAATAGGATTCAAATACTTTTGCAGCTTTATCAGACAAAATAAATTCCATAAATTCTTTTGCGGCTTCTGTTTGCTTTTTGTCAGCTTCCTTATTAACAACCTGTGCAATCGGATAGATGACGTCCCCCGTCAGATCATAACTTACCGTTTCTAAAATCTCAAGATCATCTTCATAGCCGTATGTGTCGGAGTAATAAGTCGTTCCAACTTCACATGAGCCTTCCACAACCGCCATCAAAACCTTGCTTACATTGTCCTGCTCGCTGATTTCAACTCCGCCAAGTGTCTCAGATATTTCCTGTGCCGTAACAGCGGCGGGATCTCCTTTTGCAGAGATCATCCCCATATTTACAAGCGCCTGTCTCGTATATTTCCCTGCCGGAACACTGCCTCCTGCCAAAGCAATACTTTTTGCATCCTGAAGATTTGCAAGCCCTTCTACCTTCGTATCACTTCCTTTAAATGTAACAACGACAACCTGATTGTTTACAACATTATGCCGTGTTCCATCTACTAGGAATCCATCTGATTCAAGTATATCCATTTGCTTCTGCGCTGCCGAAAAGAAAAGATCGCATTCATACCCTTCCTCAATCTGGGTCATAAGAGTCCCCGAGCTGTCCGGATTATATGTAATTTTCACATTTGGATGATCTTTCTGATACTGCTCTGCCAATTCAGTCATGACCTTATTCAGACTTGCTGCAATAAAAACCTGAATTTCCGTCTCTTCTTCTGCTTCATTTTCTTCTGTCTTGGAATAATCTACGGCTGCCTGTCCTTTCTCTTTTTTGTTTCCGGATTCTTTTTCCAATCCGCAGCCAAATACAGAGACAGCGCATACAAGCGCTGCCATAATTGCAATCACTCTTTTTTTCATGTCATTTCCTTTCAATTTTCTTTTCCTTCCGCCTTCCACTCTTCTATTTTCCGGCTTCCGCCCGCCTATTTTTCTCCTGACATTTTGAGATACTCCATATCCTCCGTTCGGTCAATATCAAACAGCTCCTTTTGCTGCGCCTCTACAACCCGCACTTTCGCCGCGTATTTTCCAAGGATTTGTCTTCCGCCCTCATCTCCTGTCAATCTCAGCAGTTCCTGGAAGAAATCTGACGGCCACAAAACCGGATTTCCTTTTTTCCCCTGACAGCCTGCACAGATAATATTTCTCTTATGCAGCGCCGCATCGTTTAATATTTTCTGAATCGTAGAAACTTCTAACCGTGGCTGATCGCATACGCAAAAAAGAATTCCGTCCGGCATCCAGTCGCTGCCTTCGATTCTATCTTGACAGCCCGTGATCACAGCCTGTACGCCAAGTTTAACGGACTGTGCGATTCCTTTTTCCGGTTCTTTATTTTTCACAACGGAGATCTCCCTCATCTGTGCCTCTTTTATAATCGCGTCATCTCCGGTCACAATGAAACACGGAAAAGAGGAAAAAGCCTCAAATTTTTCCATCATAAGCAGATACATCGGCTTTCCGTCTATCTTCACATGCAGTTTGCTTTTTCCTTCCTGACCTGCAAATCTCCTGCCCTGACCTGCTGCCAGTATAACAATCGCATATCGGTTTTTCATCTTTTCAAAACGTTCTGCTGCTTCCAGCACTCCCCCGCCTATCGCTCTTGCTTTATCTGAAATTGTCTCACAATGAGATCTTTCTGCGCGGGCATCAATATCCCCGATCTTTAAATGTTCCGTTACAGCCGCTCCCGGCTGCAGCATCCCTCTTACAATTCCGCTCATCTGTGCAAAAACCGGTTTTCCTCCGGTCATTGCAACAACCTGCCCCTTTTCGACCAGATCTCCAATCTTCACTTTCGGTTCTATCACTCCGTCCGCCGAAGCCCGTATAAGCCGTTCAGTCGTATATCCTCCTATATTTCCCGGCACTCCGGTATTCGCGATCGCGCTGCCGGTCCATATTATCGAACCAAGAGTATGTCCTCTTTTCGTTTCAACAACACAATGGCAGTCCTTTCCAGCCGTAAATCCAGGACCGATTCCTATCACAAAAGGGGCATCCGTAATCCGGGTTCCTGTATTTTTCTTTGCAATGATCGCATCTGCGATCACATCTGGTTTATACCAGTTTCTGCATTCCGCTTTCGGATCCACCATAACAGGGATCTTCCCATCTCTTATGGCTGCTTCGGCCTCTTCCTGATTTTCGGCAAGCACTGCTTCCATTTCTTCGACATTTGCCTGCCCTTCATATACTGCCCGTGACAGCGCAACAGTTCTCCTGACTGTAAGGGGAACTCCGATCTCTGTCATTAAAATTTGATGACCCGCGCCATAGAGTCTTGACGCAATTCCTGTTGCCAGATCTCCTGCGCCTTTAATCAATATCCTCACGAATTCCATCCTCTTTTCTGTTTCTTTTAAATGATGTCACTACTATGTTTTTTACGCCCCGGTCTTTTAGTTGCTCGCATATTGCCACCGCAGCTTTTCTTCTGTCGGCACAATCCGCTTTATTCAAAATAACCGTATATTCCGCTGAAGGCGGACAGCCTTTTCTGCCCGCCTTATCTGATAGCGCAAGCGCCGCAATATCATATGCCGTAATGCGCTCTTTCCTGTTTTTTTGAAGAATCTGCTCTGCCTTTTCTACGCGAAAACATGAAGATTCCAATGTGCTTCCGATCGCGTCCAAGCCATAAACCGAAAGAACATGTCCGGTTTGTTCAAGAATGACCGGTTCGTGTTCTGCCGGAACTTTAAGAGGCATCCGTTTCGCTCCATCTGCCTCAATCAGGATCGGCAGTTTCCACCGAAGAACTTCCGCAAGAATTTCTTGTGCCGGCGGAGCTGTCTTTCCCGAAATCGGATCATGACTTCCGATCCACACTCTCCCAAACTTTTTTAATCCATCTCTGATCTCATCTTCCGACGCATCTTCTAAAAAGTAAGGTGTACCTTCCTTCATGATCCGTGTTGTCGTCATAAAGATCACGCGACGGTTTCTTCTGACGAACTCTTCTTCCAAACGATGCAGAATGGTTGTCTTTCCACCTGCACCAACGACAGATACGACAAGAGCTTTCAGGTCTGCTGCTTCGATCAAAGATTTACATCCACACAACTCGCCGTCTTTATAACTAAATATCATTTTATTCTACTCCATGACGGATATAAGTTCCGGTTTTTTCCTCAACGATCTTTCCGTTTTCTGCCACAAGTTTTCCACGCAAATAAACCTGCTCTGCTCTTCCGGCAATTTCTGCTCCTTCCATCGGGCAATAATCACAGGCAGACTGATGATCTGCCGCAGTCATCGTCCACTCAGTATTCGGATCCCAAATAACAATATCCGCATCACTTCCCGGAATAAGCGCGCCTTTCCACGGATACAGCTTATATAATTTCGCCGGATTTTCGGACAAATACGCACACATCTGCTCCGCGGTGATCCTGCCTTCATTCACTCCGTACTGCCACATAAGCGCCGGACGTTCTTCTGCTCCCGGAATACCGGCCGGAATCAGCATAAAGTCCTGCTCTTCGACATTTTTTTGTTTCTTTGTAAACCCACAATGATCTGACGCAATCGTTTGGATCCTTCCTTCTCGAAGGGCATCCCACAATATCTCACTGTTTTTCTGCTTCCGAAGCGGAGGATCGATCACATAATTGCATGCTTCTTCCGCCGGAA
>CAJLUP010000107.1 GCA_905209865.1 uncultured Lachnospiraceae bacterium | reverse complement strand
TATACAACGATCGGAGGATGGCTGCTTCTGTATCTTGTTAAAATGGCGGCAGGAGGTTTTAAAGGCCTGGATTCAGCAGGGATCGAAAAGGAATTTGGTACGCTGATGGGTCAGCCGGGAATTATGACTGTCTGCATGATTATTGTTGTAGCGCTTTGTTTTGCTATCTGTCGTATCGGACTTCAGAAAGGCGTGGAGAAAATCACAAAAGTTATGATGCTGATGCTTCTTGCGCTTATGATCGTTCTTGCGGTGCGCTCTGTTACACTTTCAGGCGCCGGAGAAGGACTGGCATTTTATCTTGTTCCTGATTTTGCAAAAGTAAAAGAAGCGGGATTGATGGAAGTTGTGTTTGCGGCAATGGGGCAATCGTTCTTTACGTTGAGTCTCGGAATCGGAGCCATTGCAATTTTTGGAAGTTACATAGATCGTTCCAGAAGTCTGACAGGAGAAGCAGTCTGCGTAACGATTCTTGATACATGTGTGGCGCTTCTTTCAGGATTTATTATTTTCCCGGCATGTTTTGCTTTTGGGGTAAATCCGGACAGTGGTCCGAATCTTATTTTTATTACATTACCGAATATATTTAACGCTATGGCAGGCGGCAGAATTTGGGGAAGCATCTTTTTCCTCTGCATGTTGTTTGCGGCGGCATCGACGATCATTGCGGTATTTGAAAATATCATTTCATTTGCAATGGATCTGACGGGATGTTCAAGAGGAAAAGCGGTGGCGGTGAATCTGGTCGCGATCATTTTACTTTCTCTTCCGTGTGTATTTGGATTTAATCTGCTTAGCGGATTCCAGCCCCTCGGTGCAGGAAGTACAATCCTTGATTTGGAAGACTTTATCGTCAGCAATAATCTCCTTCCGCTTGGAAGCCTTGTATATTTGGTATTTTGTACAAGCCGCTACGGCTGGGGATGGAAGAATTTCCGTAAGGAAGCCAATGCAGGAGAGGGAATTAAATTCCCGAAATGGTCACGGATCTATGTGTCATATATCCTTCCGCTGATCGTGTTATTTATCTTTGTGCAGGGATATTGGTCTAAGTTCTTCGGATAGGAAAAGAGTAAAACAGACTCAGAATAAGACTTGGGAAAAAGAAAAAAGAAACAGAGACAGGGGAATTATGTCAGAAAGTTTTCCGTCTCTGTTTCTTTTTTGATTCAATATCTTTTTAATACCCGTTTCTCTGCTACATTGATCAGAGCGTACAATCCCATCGCCATCATACAGAGCAAAATAATCGACATGAGAAGCCAATCCATCTTAAAAACCTGACTGGAGTAGATGATCAGATATCCGAGTCCGCTTTTCGCGGCGAGAAATTCTCCGATAATGACTCCGACAAGACAAAGTCCTATGTTGACTTTCATATTGCTTATGATTGCCGGAACAGAGGCAGGCAGCACGACTTTTGTAAGCGCATGCCTGCGTTTTCCGTGCAGCGTGTAGATCAGTTTGATCTTTTCCTGATCGACATTAATAAAAGCAGTGTACAGATTTAAGATACTTCCGAAAATTGCGACAGACATTCCGGCAATAATGATCGTTTTCGGCGCTGCGCCAAGCCATACGATGAGAAGAGGGGCGAGTGCGGACTTCGGGAGACTGTTCAAGACAACAAGGTACGGTTCGAGTATTTCTGACAGTTTTTTACTGTACCAAAGTAAGATTGCCGTCAGGATGCTGAAAACTATGACGAGTATAAAGCTGACAAATGTTTCGTATAAAGTGATGCCGATATGCTGTAAAAGAGATCCGTCTTTCATCATTTTCCAAAAACAAAGTGTGATTTTTGAAGGACTGCTGAAAATAAAGGAGTCTATGATTTCAAAATGCGCACATATTTCCCAAAGAAAAAGAAAAGTGATCAGGATAAGGATACGGCTGATGCAAACGGTCATATGATGGCGGCGGAGACGGGTTAAAAAAAGTTTCTGCCCGCTGGATTGTTTATTCATCTTGATTCAGCTCCTTCCATATTTCATTAAAATATTGTTTGAATTCAGGGGCGTTCCTGCGATTTAACGGGGTATCTTTTTCAAGGGGAAATGAAATCGAAACGATACGTGCAATGTGCGCGGGGCGTTTTGTCAATATGATGATCCTGTCGGCAAGACTGATTGCCTCTGAGAGGTCATGAGTTACAAGAAGTGCGGTTTTCCCTGAACGTTTGATGATTTTTCCGATATCGTCACTGACAGTAAGGCGTGTTTGGTAATCAAGCGCGGAAAAAGGCTCATCTAAAAGGAGCAGTTCGGGATCTAACATGAGAGTGCGGATCAGCGCCGCTCTCTGCCGCATTCCGCCGGACAGTTCGGACGGTCGGGAGTTGATAAAACGTTCTAATCCATATTGGCGCAGAAGTTCCTTTGCATGTTGCTTTGTTTCTCGAGATACACTTTTATTAAGTTCAGCGCCGAGCAGGACATTTTTAAAAATACTTCGCCATTCAAAAAGATGGTCATGCTGCAGCATATAGCCGATTTTTGCAGTTTCTTTTGATTTCTTTTCCGATGGTTCACCATTTAGAAAGATTGTTCCGTGCTCTGCTTCCATAAGTCCTGCGATCAAAGAAAGAAGCGTGGATTTCCCGCATCCGGAAGGACCGACAACGGCGGTAAATTCTCCGGGGACAAGCTGAAAAGAAATATCGGATAAAGCTTTTGTTTCTCCGTTTATTGTATGATAAGAATAACTGATGTTGTTTAATTCAAGTAAAGGTTTCACAGAGTCACTTCCGTTCTTATTTAAGTATCTAAGATTAATGTATGAGAGCCGGCGTCAGTGTGTTCATTTATAACGTATTGCTTTATAGGAAACGGATTAACATTGTAATTTAGAAAAAGAGGTGATATCTTATACATAGAATAAACGGAAAAGAATATATCGCACAGGAGAACGGTTAAGATGAATATTCAGAAGATCAACTATCAAAAGGAATTAGATAAAATATTGAAACGTCTGGAAGAGGAGCGTCGGGTTCCGACGCTTTTGATCCATAGCTGTTGTGCGCCATGCAGCAGTTATGTGTTGGAATATTTGTCACATTATTTTAAGATTACGGTATTCTATTATAATCCGAATATTTATCCGGAAAGTGAGTATACAAAACGGATTATAGAGCAGCAGAAACTGATAAAAGACATGCAGTTTCAATATCCGGTTTCCTTTCTTGCAGGGAAGTACGATAAGGAACGGTTTTATGCAATGGCAGAAGGAATGGAACATTTGAAAGAGGGCGGGGCAAGATGCATGAAATGTTATGAACTTCGTCTTGAAGAAGCGGCACAACAGGCGGCGGCAGGCGGATTTGATTATTTTACAACGACGTTAAGCATCAGTCCGCTGAAAAATTCTCAGAAATTAAATGAGATTGGATTGCGGGTCGGACAAAAGTATGGAGTAGAGTATCTGGTGTCGGATTTTAAGAAACGCAACGGATATAAACGGTCTGTAGAATTATCGAAAGAATATGGATTGTACAGACAGGATTACTGTGGATGTGAATTTTCAATGAGAGAACATGAACAGAGAGAAGCAGCAGCTCAGTCGTGACAGAGAATAGTAACAGTTTTTATAAAAGGTATAGACATTTCACACGTTAATGTGTTAAACTAGGTGGAAAATGCAGGACAGAAAAGAGGAGATGGAATGGCACAGTTATGGGGCGGTCGTTTTACGAAAGAAACAGATCAGTTAGTTTATAATTTTAACGCTTCGATTTCTTTTGATAAGCGTTTTTATGAACAGGATATCCGAGGAAGCATCGCGCATGTGACGATGCTTGAAAAACAGGGCATCCTGACCGGGGAAGAGAAGGATCAGATCATAGAGGGTCTTGAAGGCATCCGAAGAGACGTAGAGAATAAAACACTTGAGATCACAGAAGAATATGAGGATATTCACAGCTTCGTAGAGGCGAACCTGATCGACAGGATCGGGGATGCGGGGAAAAAGTTACATACGGGACGAAGCAGAAATGATCAGGTCGCTTTGGACATGAAGTTATATACACGGGATGAGATTATCAATCTTGACGGGCTGTTAAGAGAGATGCTGGAAGTCCTTTTGAAATTGATGGAAGAAAATACCGAGACGTATATGCCGGGATTTACACATTTGCAGAAGGCACAGCCAATCACACTGGCGCATCATATGGGTGCTTATTTTGAGATGTTTAAACGCGATCATCAGAGAATGCAGGATATTTATAAACGGATGAATCTTTGTCCTCTCGGAAGCGGAGCTTTGGCAGGAACAACTTATCCTCTGGACAGAGAATACACAGCGCAGCTTCTTGGATTTGACGGTCCGACATTAAATAGTATGGATTCCGTTTCGGACAGAGATTATCTGATCGAACTTTTATCTGCTATGTCGACGATTATGATGCATCTGAGCAGATTTTCAGAAGAAGTGATCATTTGGAATACGAATGAATACAAATTTGTTGAGATCGATGATGCTTACAGTACGGGAAGCAGTATTATGCCGCAGAAGAAAAATCCTGATATTGCGGAACTTGTACGTGGAAAAACAGGAAGAGTTTACGGAGCGCTCACCTCGCTTCTGACGACGATGAAAGGGATTCCGCTCGCATATAATAAGGATATGCAGGAAGATAAAGAACTTGTATTTGATGCGATCGACACGACAAAAGGATGTCTTGCATTATTTACGGGAATGCTGAAAACGATCCGTTTTAATAATGCCCGCATGGAAGAAAGTGCAAAGCACGGTTTTACAAATGCGACGGACGCTGCGGATTATCTCGTGAATCACGGAGTTCCGTTCCGGGATGCCCACGGGATTGTCGGTAGACTTGTTTTATACTGTATCGAAAAAAAGATAGCTTTGGATGATATGTCTTTGGAAGAATTTCAAGCGATTTCTCCTGTTTTCGAAGAGGATATTTATGATGCGATCAGTATGAAAACATGTGTGGAGATGCGTAATACGATCGGCGCGCCAGGCAAGAATTCGATGGAAGCGGTAATCAGGGAAGAGCGTCAATATCTGAAAGAACAGCCTGCTTTATAGAGTAGTTCATATTGTCAGGCTTTTATAGATATAGATAGAAGATAATGGAGATAACAGAGAAAACAACAGGAAAAAGGAGAAAGAAGATGGAACAGAAATTAAAAGTAGGTATTTTAGGTGCGACAGGAATGGTAGGTCAGAGATTTATTTCTCTGCTTGAGAATCATCCGTGGTTTGAGGTAGTAACGGTTGCGGCAAGTCCGCGTTCCGCAGGAAAGACATATGAGGAAGCGGTAGGCGATCGCTGGAAAATGGATACGCCGATGCCGGAGGCTGTGAAAAAGCTTGTTGTTCTTAATGTAAACGATGTGGAGCACGTAGCTTCGACTGTAGATTTTGTTTTCAGTGCGGTTGATATGAGTAAAGACGAGATCAAAGCGATTGAAGAGGCGTATGCAAAAACAGAGACTCCGGTCGTATCAAACAACAGCGCACATCGCTGGACTCCGGACGTTCCGATGGTAGTGCCGGAGATCAATGCAGAACATTTTGAAGTGATCAAAGACCAGAAGAAACGTCTCGGTACAACGAGAGGATTCATTGCCGTAAAGCCGAACTGTTCGATCCAAAGTTATGCTCCGTGTCTGGCAGCATGGAAAGAATTCGGACCGAAAGAACTTGTTGTTACGACATATCAGGCGATTTCAGGAGCAGGAAAAACATTTAAAGACTGGCCGGAAATGTTGGGAAATATTATTCCGTTTATCGGCGGAGAAGAGGAAAAGAGCGAGCAGGAGCCGCTTAGAGGTCTCGG
>CAJLUP010000106.1 GCA_905209865.1 uncultured Lachnospiraceae bacterium | reverse complement strand
AAGCTTTGTTGTTTTGTTGAAGTTTCTGATCATTATAGGTGAATGCTCTGCTTTAGACATTCCTTTTTTTATCTAAAAATATAGAAAGCAGTTTAAAGATAGAAAAATGCAAGAATTCCTGTCATTTTCTGTTCTTTTTTTCCTTATATGATATACTTGTACAAAAATCAGTGGTGATTTTCGCTATGGGGCGGAGGAAAAGATGAGAATAGGAAGAGAGGAACTAGAAGATTTAAAAGAAGGATTGGAAAAATTAACATATTTTATCAGAGTAATGGAAGGTGGAGAATTACCGGATTTTTATCGGTATTTTGATACAATGAAAAACAATATTAATATTTTCTTTTATTCAGGATGTGATGATATTGAAGATTTTTTCCCTATATTAGAACGGGATTGGAAAGCGTCGCATATGATGTTCATTGGTGTACAGGACTACGATCTGCGGACAGAACATCCGGGAATCGATCCAACGGTATGCCTGTATTTTGCAAGGCTTCTAGCAGATGTCGGAAAGTATTTTGAAAGGGGAAGGTTAGAGTTTGTAAAAGAATAAAAGATACAGAGAAAAAAAGAAAGTTCTTCAAAAAATTTCAGAACTTTCTTTCAACTCTTGAATGGGAAATGGATTTTTTATGTAGTTACCGCAATGAACGCTGCTTTTTCTTCCGTGTGACGGAAAATACAAGGAGCAGGAAAGCGAATGCCACAGCCATCCATACACCGAAGACAACATTGCCCTGCGAATGGAATTTATCGTAGTAACCCTTCAAGTAGATAATAACAACGATCCATGGAAGAACGTATGTCATATATTTGCGGATAAATTGAGGAAATTTTAAGCCGTTTCCTGCATTTGCTTCCTGTATGAAGTTATCCCATCCCCAACCGTTTTTGTGTGTACAAAACATTAGATATATGACAGAGCCGAGAGGAAGGATGTTGTTTGATACAAGGAAATCTTCCAGATCCATGATGTTTGAACCACTTCCGAGTGGCTGAATTCCTGATAAGATATTGAAACCAAGAATGCAGGGAATGCTCAGTATCGTAATAAGTAAAATGTTGATCCCGACAGATTTTTTGCGGCTGAATCCAAACAAATCGATGCCGAAGGAAACAATATTTTCAAATACCCCTACGATTGTTGATAAAGCGGCAAAAAAGAGGAACAGGAAAAACAGGGCCCCCCAAAGTCTTCCGGCTGGCATTTGTGTGAAAATGTTCGGAAGAGTGATAAATACAAGCCGCGGACCAGCATCCGGCTGCACGTTGAAGGCAAAACAAGCAGGAAATACGATCAGTCCGGCAGTGAGTGCAACACAAGTGTCCAGCATAAGAATACTCAGAGATTCTCCGGTAAGTGAGCGGGATTTATCTAAATAACTTCCGAAAATTGCCATCCCGCCCATTCCAATACTCAGTGTAAAGAAAGCTTGGCTCATCGCGCCGAATACGACATTTCCGATTCCGTTTTCGATCAATTTTCCGAAATCCGGGACCAGGTAGAACTTAAGACCTTCGGCAGAACCAGGAAGGGTTACGGATCTTATGGCAAGTACAATCATGATCGCTAACAGACAGAGCATAGTAATTTTCATGATTTTTTCAACGCCTTTTTGGAGACCGATACTGCAGATCCAAAAAGCGAGCAGGATTACGAGAATCGTCCAAAAGGTCAGCGTGACAGGAGATTGCAGCATGGCGTCATATTTTGTGGAAACAATGGTGGAATTTATTCCGGTAAATTCCCCTTTTGCCATGCGAAAACAGTAGTAAAGCATCCATCCGCCAACCATGGAGTAAAACATTACGAGGAGATAGTTTCCAGCGATCGCAAACCATCTTGTAAAATGCCAGCGAGTTCCTTTAGGTTCAAGCACATTATAAGAAGTGGCGATGCTCTTTTGACTTGCCCGTCCCACACTGAATTCACATACGATGATCGGAAGTCCGAGTATGATCAGAAATAACAGGTAGATTAAAATAAATGCGGCACCTCCGTATTGTCCTACCATGTAAGGAAATTTCCATACATTTCCGAGCCCGATAGCACAGCCGGCTGATACAAGGATAAAGCCGAGTCGGGAACCAAAATTTTCTCTTTTCATAATTAAAAACCTTTCTTTGTCTTTGTGTGATGAAGTGATATCTATTTGGGATATCAAATGAAATATGCCGCTGGAAATGAAATGTTTAAATCGAATTTTCCGGGCAGCGGGGATATTGTATCACATCAACGCGGCAAAGTAAACCGAGTACTTGTAGATATCTTAATTTTATGATAAAATAACTGCTATGAATGTTTGCGTTATTAGAGGAGGAGACAATGGAAAACGAAACGGTTTCAAAGAATTTTATCGAGCAGGAAATAGACAAAGATTTGGCGGAAGGAGTGTACGATCATGTAGCGACACGTTTTCCACCTGAACCGAATGGTTATCTGCATATCGGACATGCAAAATCAATTTTGCTGAATTACGGATTGGCGCAGAAATACGGTGGTACGTTTAATATGCGATTTGATGATACGAATCCGACAAAGGAAAAGATGGAATTTGTTGATTCAATCAAAAAAGACATTCAATGGCTCGGAGCGGACTGGGAAGACCGTTTATATTTTGCGTCTGATTATTTCGATCAGATGTATGAGTGTGCGGTAAAGCTGATAAAAAAAGGGAAAGCATTCGTGTGTGATCTTACAGCGGAAGAGATGAGAGAGTACCGTGGAACATTGAAAGAACCGGGCAAGGAAAGTCCGTACAGAAATCGCTCTGTAGAGGAAAACTTAAAATTATTCGAAGAAATGCGCGAAGGAAAATATGGGGATGGCGAGAAGGTACTGCGTGCCAAGATTGATATGGCATCGCCGAATATCAATATGAGAGATCCGATCATTTATCGAGTGGCGCATATGACGCATCATAATACAGGAGATAAATGGTGTATTTATCCGATGTATGATTTTGCACACCCGATTGAAGATGCGATTGAAGGGATTACACATTCTATTTGTACACTGGAATTTGAAGATCACAGACCGCTTTACGATTGGGTTGTAAGGGAGTGTGAGTTTAAGAATCCGCCGAGACAGATCGAGTTTGCAAAACTGTATTTGACGAATGTTGTTACCGGAAAGCGTTATATTAAAAAATTGGTAGAAGATGGGATTGTGGATGGATGGGATGATCCGCGTCTTGTATCGATTGCAGCATTGAGACGTCGTGGATTTACTCCGGAATCAATTAAGATGTTTATTGAGCTGTGCGGAATCTCCAAGGCACAGAGTTCAGTGGATTATGCAATGCTTGAGTATTGTATTCGGGAAGATCTTAAGATGAAGAAGCCCCGTATGATGGCTGTACTTGATCCGATCAAACTTGTAATAGATAACTATCCGGAAGATCAGGTAGAATATTTGGATGTTGCGAATAATTTGGAAAACGAAGAACTGGGTACTCGTAAAGTTCCGTTTGGAAGAGAACTCTATATTGAAAGAGAAGATTTCATGGAAGAACCGCCGAAAAAATATTTCCGTTTGTTCCCGGGAAATGAAGTTCGTCTGATGCATGCTTATTTTGTGAAGTGTGAAAGTTTCGTAAAAGACGAGAATGGGAAGGTGACGGAAGTACACTGTACTTATGATCCTGAAACAAAAGCGGGAAGCGGGTTTACAGGAAGAAAAGTAAAAGGAACGATTCATTGGGTTCCGGCAGCATATGCACAGAAAGCGGAAGTACGTCTTTATGAGAATCTGATTGATGAAGAGAAGGGCGTATACAATAAAGAAGATGGATCTCTGAATTTGAATCCGAATTCACTTACAATAGTGAAAGATGCTTATGTAGAACCCAGTTTTGACGGTGCAAAAGCATATGATAGTTTCCAGTTTGTGAGAAACGGTTATTTCTGTATCGATTCTCATGATTCGGCGCCTGAGCATCTTGTATTTAACAGAATCGTTTCTCTGAAAAGTTCGTTTAAACTTCCGAAATAAATAAAAGTTTCAGTATAAAACAGAATGAATGAATTGACAATTAATTTAAGAGCGGGACAAAAAGTCCCGCTCTACGAGCAAATATACGAATATATTAAAGCTGATATCAGAAAAGGGCGGATACGAAGCGGAGAGAAGCTTCCTTCTACAAGAGCGTTGAGTGCTCATCTTGAAGTGAGCAGAAGCACTGTAGAACTGGCATATGAGCAGCTATTGTCAGAAGGATATATTGAAGCTCAGCCATACAGAGGATATTTTGTTTGTCAGATCGATGATCTGTTTCAAATTGATGCACAGAAAGCTGATATCAGAAAAAATGGAGAAAAACAGGAACAAAAATATCGGTATGATTTTACTCCAAGCGGAGTGGATTTGAAAAGTTTTCCTTATAATGTGTGGAGAAAATTATCAAAGGAATGTCTTGTAGATGATAAGGCGGAATTATTTCGTCTTGGCTGTCCGCAGGGAGAGTTTGGATTGAGAAATGCAATATGCAGTTATCTTCATCAAGCGCGAGGAGTGAATTGCAGACCGGATCAGATTATTGTCGGAGCGGGAAATGATTATCTTTTGATGCTTCTTGGAGCAATCTTAGGCAGCGGATATAAAATCGCATTAGAAAACCCGACTTATAAACAAGCCTATCGTCTGTTTGAAAATCTGTCATATGAAGTGTGTACGGTCAATATGGATGATAAAGGGATGAGGGTAGATGAATTGCGCAAAGCAGACGCTGACATTGCGTTCGTGATGCCTTCCCATCAGTATCCTCTTGGAACAGTGATGCCGATCAGGCGGCGAATGGAGCTTTTGAAGTGGGCGCAGGAAAAAGAGAACCGCTATATTATAGAGGATGATTATGACAGTGAGTTTCGCTATAAAGGAAAACCGATTCCTGCCTTGCAGGGGTATGACAGAAATGGAAAAGTAATTTATATCGGAACATTCTCTAAATCAATCGCACCTGCTATTAGGATGAGTTACCTTGTTCTTCCGGAAACAGTATGCTCTTTGTATAAGGAGAGATGTGGGTTTATCAGCTCTACGGTGTCGAAAGTAGATCAGCTTATTTTACAGAAATTTATAGAAGAAGGATATTATGAAAGGCATTTGAATAAGACGAGGGCTTTGTATCGAAACCGACATGATGTTTTATTGAATGCTTTAAAAGATATGACGACAGATTTCATGATATCGGGAGAAAATGCAGGAGTGCATCTGCTCCTTCGATTTCATGACGGGAGAAGCGAGGAAGAATTGATTCGTTTGGCAAAAGAGAAAGAAGTAAAAGTATACGGATTGTCGGAATATTATGTTGGAGAAAATAAGAAAGAGAAGCAAGATCAAAAAGAGGCGGTGATCCTTCTTGGTTATGCAAATATGAGTGATGAAAAGATAATGTGTGCAGCGAAATTGCTTGATGAGGCATGGAGCGGGAAGGGATGCAGATGAGCTTTTCTTAGTTCTAAATTAAAAACACGCCGGAGATTTTACGCCGGCGTGTTTTAATCACCGTGTATATGATATAAAATACACGAGATCTTTTTACATTATTCCTCTTCAAGTGGTTGAGATGCTGAGTCTGTGTTATCATCCGCTTTTTTTAAAGACACATACTCTCTGTCAGCAGCAGGTTTTAGATCCGCATCAAGATCAAAGTCGTCAGCCTCGGTATCGGCAGGATCCTTTTCCTCTGGACTGTCGGAACTGTTCTTGCAGAAATATGCGACGGCAAGCCCGATCGCCGTTCCGATAACAGCGAAGATACTAAACCATTTAACAAGTTTTTTCAATTTGTTGACTCTCCTTTCTGTAAGAAGATGTGCTCCGTCTGTATAATGGAGAAACATCCTGAATGTATCTGTTATTCTAATACTTTTTCCCTATAATTACAATAGGCAGACAAAAAACGAAATAACATTTTACATAATAAGAAAAATATAGTATAATTCTAACTGCGGTTATTCATAAGTACCGCTCATAATTATTTAAAAGCAACGATGTGCAGGAGGAATGGAAATGGTAAAAGCAGTAGTTGGTGCAAACTGGGGCGATGAAGGAAAAGGTAAGATCACAGACATGCTC
>CAJLUP010000105.1 GCA_905209865.1 uncultured Lachnospiraceae bacterium | reverse complement strand
AGAAAAAACATGGTATGATATATAACATATGAAAGAAGCATTATTTAAAGAATGACAGAAAACAGAGGAAATACTATGAATCTACCGATCGAATTTGAAGAAAAAATGAAAAGTCTGCTTGGCGGGGAGTATAACGATTATTTAAAATGTTATGAAGAACCCCGCCATTATGGACTTCGCGTAAATACATCAAAAATATCAACAGAACGTTTCTTGGAAATTGCCCCGTGGCCGCTTCGTCCTATTCCGTGGATCGAAAACGGTTTTTACTATGACGGAGAGAAATATCAGCCGGCAAAGCATCCGTATTATTTTGCAGGCTTATACTATTTACAGGAACCAAGCGCTATGACGCCGGCTAACCGAATCCCGATCGAACCGGGTGATCGAGTGCTTGATGTGTGTGCGGCGCCGGGAGGAAAGGCTACAGAATTGGGAGCCAGGCTGAATTCAACCGGAGTTTTGATCGCAAATGATCTGAGTAATTCGCGGGCAAGAGGGCTTTTGAAAAACATTGAACTTTTCGGACTCGGCAATGTTCTTGTTTTAAGCGAAGAACCCGGGAAACTTGTAAATTATTTCCCGGAATATTTCGACAAAATCTTGATTGACGCGCCTTGTTCCGGTGAAGGTATGTTCCGAAAGGACAGGAAAATGGTGCGGGCATGGGAGGAACACGGACCGGCGTTTTTTGCAAAAATTCAAAGAAGTATTATCACTCAGGCGGCTCAGATGCTGAAAGAAGGAGGAATGCTGCTCTATTCTACGTGTACCTTTTCTCCAGAAGAAAACGAACAGACGATCGAATTTCTTTTAGAAGAGTTTCCTCAATTTGCGATTTGCGAAGTGGATGGATATGAAGGATTTTCTGCCGGAATACCAAAAGCTTCTTTGACAGGAAATGAAGATCTCAAAAAAACAGTTCGCATTTTCCCGCACAAAATGGAAGGGGAAGGGCATTTCATTGCACTCTTAAAAAAAGGGGAAGAAAATTGTTTCTCAAAAGAAACAGCGAAAGGAGAAAAAATTCTTCGAAATAAAAACGGAAAAGAGAAAAAACTTCCCGAGGAACTTACAGAATTTTTAAAAAAGATAAACAGAATCTTTGATCCTGACAGAATTGATATACGGGGAGAAAACGTCTACTATATGCCGGAAGGCCTTCCAAAGTTAAACGGAGTACGCTTTCTGAGATCAGGACTCCTTTTGGGAGAACTGAAAAAGAGACGTTTTGAACCAAGCCAGGCTCTAGCAATGAACTTAAAAAAAGAAGAATATGAGAATGTGCTCGATCTTTCTGTTGGCGACGATCGGGTTATCAAATATTTGAAAGGTGAGACACTTGATGTCGAAGATCTTGTCTCTTTGCAGGCAAAAGGCTGGTATCTTGTCTGTGTGGACGGGTATTCTCTCGGTTTCGGAAAACTGTCGGGACAAATCTTGAAGAATAAATATTTGCCGGGATGGCGGTGGCAATCCTCATGAAAATAAGATTAGACAAATATTTAACAGAAATGGGATGCGGTTCAAGAAGTCAGGTGAAAAAAGAAATTGCAAAAGGCTTCGTTGTGATTAATGATCAAATAGAAAAACAGTCCGATCGGAAAGTTGATACGCAGAAGGATCAGATCTTTTTAAAAGGGGAACTGATTTCTTATTCAGGCTATGAATATTATATGTTAAATAAACCCGCCGGAGTGGTGTCAGCAACAGAAGACCGAAAGGAGCGGACAGTGATTGATCTTATCAAAGAAACAAAAAGAAAAGATCTGTTTCCGGCAGGTCGATTGGATAAAGATACCGAAGGACTTCTTTTAATTACAAACGACGGAAAACTGGCGCATCGTCTTCTTTCGCCGAAGAAGCATGTGGACAAAGTTTATTATGCAAAAGTAAATGGAATTGTAACGGAAAAGGATGTGGAATGGTTTAAAAGAGGGGTTGATATCGGGGATGAAAAACTGACTATGCCTGCTGTTTTGGAAATCCTTTCCGTACATAAAGAGCAGAAAATTCAAGAGGAGCAATGGATAAACGGCGAAAAAAGAGCAGAACAGCCGGAAGGGGATTCGGAAATACTTCTTACGATCAGAGAGGGAAGATTCCACCAAGTTAAGCGAATGTTTCATGCAGCGGGTAAAGAAGTTGTTTATTTGAAGCGGATCCGCTTCGGGACTTTGACACTTGATCCTTTGTTAAACCCCGGAGAATATAGAAAATTAACGGAAGAAGAGGTAAAACAATTATGCTGACAGGGAAAAAAGCAGTCATTTTTGATATGGATGGTTCACTGGTAGATTCAATGTGGATCTGGCCGGAAGTGGATCGGATCTATATGGACAAATATAATCTGACTGCACCGGCAACATTTCATAAAGATATCGAAGGCATGAGTTATGTCGAAACGGCACAGTATTTCGTTCGTACATTTACAACTTTGGATCAAACAGTGGAAAATGTAATGCAGGAATGGCGCGATATGACGGTTAGACTTTATGCGACGAAAGTATTTCCGAAACCCGGCGCCGTTGAATTTCTTGATCAACTGAAAAAAGACGGTATTCGCCTTGGCATTGCAACGAGCAACGATCGGGAGATTGCAGAAGCCGCGCTCAAAGGGAGAGGACTGACAAAGTATTTTGATTCTGTTCGAACCTCTTCTGAAGTAGCTTCAGGAAAACCGGCTCCGGATGTTTATCTGAAAGTTGCAGAAGATATAAATGTAGATCCGGGAAATTGTCTTGTATTTGAAGATGTTATAAATGGAATCTTAGCAGGTAAAAATGCAGGTATGGAAGTATGTGCCGTAGACGATGAATTTACACGGGCAGATAAAGCTGCCAAAAAAGCTGCAGCAGATTACTTTATCCGAGACTTTTTTGATGTTTTAAAAAACACATATGAGAGGTGCTGAATTGACAAATATGAATCATGATTTTTTACCGATATGCAGAGAAGATATGGAAAAACGAGGTTGGGACAGTGTTGATTTTGCTTATGTCATCGGAGATGGATATGTGGATCACCCATCCTTTGGACATGCGATTATCAGTCGTCTTTTAGAGTCGAGAGGATATCGGGTCGGGATCATCTCTCAGCCTGATTGGAAGAATCCTGAAAGTATCTGTATATATGGGGAACCCAAATTAGGATTTCTTGTGTCGGCCGGAAATATGGATTCTATGGTAAATCATTATTCGGTATCGAAAAAACGTCGAAAGACAGACGCATACACACCTGGCGGAGAGATGGGAAGACGACCGGATCACGCTTGTGTCGTCTATGGAAATTTAATTCGGCAAAAGTACAAAAAGACACCGATAATTTTAGGTGGGATCGAAGCAAGTCTAAGACGTATGGCTCATTATGATTATTGGTCAGATCAGTTGAAACGGTCGATTCTTTTGGATTCAGGCGCAGATATTATTTCCTATGGAATGGGAGAACGTTCGATCCCGGAGATTGCCGAAGCTTTGGAAGCAAAAATCCCGATCGAAGAGATCACATATATCGACGGAACAGTTGTGAAAATAAAAGGAAAAGAAAATATTTACGATGCACAGTTTCTCCCTTCTTATGATGAGTTAAAAGCGGATCGAAAGACATACGCAAAAAGTTTTTATACACAATACCTGAATACGGATGCGTTTAACGGAAAACGGCTTGCAGAGCCGTATTCCGGGCAGATATATGTTGTTCAGAATCCCCCTTCAAAGCCTTTGACCGTTACCGAAATGGACGATATTTATGATCTGCCGTATCAGAGAACTTATCATCCGTCATATGAAGACAAAGGCGGTATTCCTGCGATTTCAGAGATCCGATTCAGTCTGATCAGCAACAGAGGCTGTTTCGGAGGATGCAGTTTCTGTGCGTTGACTTTTCATCAGGGACGTATTGTTCAAGTCAGAAGTCATGAATCTCTTCTGAAAGAAGCAAAACAGATTACCGAAGAGAAAGACTTTAAAGGATATATCCATGATGTGGGAGGACCGACTGCAAATTTCCGTCATCCATCCTGCAGGAAACAATTCGAGCATGGCGTTTGCAAAACAAAACAGTGCCTGTTTCCACAACCGTGCAAAAACCTTAACGCAGACCATAGTGATTATGTTTCATTGCTGAGAAAACTCAGGGAGATTCCGAAAGTAAAAAAAGTGTTTATTCGTTCCGGAATCCGATTTGATTATCTGCTGGCAGATCAGAAGAATACATTTTTAAAAGAATTGTGCCAATATCATGTAAGTGGACAGTTGAAAGTCGCGCCTGAGCATATCAGCGCTCCTGTATTATCTTTGATGGGGAAACCGCAGCATCAGGTATATGAAGAATTTACAAGACAATTTAAAAGGATGAATAAAGCGCTTGGAAAAGAGCAATATCTCGTTCCCTATCTTATGTCTTCTCATCCGGGTTCAACATTAAAAGAAGCTGTTGAACTGGCAGAATATTGCAGAGATCTTGGATATATGCCCGAGCAGGTGCAAGACTTTTATCCAACTCCTTCAACGCTGTCAACTTGTATGTATTATACAGGAATTGATCCGCGTACGGGTCAATCAGTTTATGTTCCGAAGAACCCACACGAAAAAGCAATGCAGAGAGCTTTGATTCAGTATCGCGATCCGAAACATTACGATCTTGTATATGAAGCGCTGAAAAAAACCGGCAGAATGGATCTGGTCGGTTTTGGTCCGAAGTGTCTGATCCGTCCGCGGCGTGAAAAAAACAGTATAAAGACAGGTTATGAGAAAAAGGACAACACAGGAAAAAAGACAAAATTTAAGAAAAAAACAATTCGAAATGTGCATAGAAAAAAGTGAGGATGAAAGAGGATGAAAATAGCAGTTGTTACAGGTGCGTCATCGGGAATGGGAAGAGAATTTGTTCATCAGTTAGAATATTTTTATAAAGATCTCGATGAAATATGGGTAATTGCCCGAAGACAGGAACAGTTGGAAATGCTTCGCAAAGAAGTAGATGTTCCTCTTCGGATCTTCGCAGGAGATTTACAGAAGAGAGAAATATACAGGGAATTTTATACAGAACTTCATCGGTGGCGTCCGAATGTGAGGATGCTTGTAAATGCAGCGGGATTCGGAAAAAGCGGAAGATTTACTGATATTGCAGAAGAAGGAAAACGGCTTCAGACAGACATGATCGATCTGAACTGTACTGCTTTGATTCGAATGACTCAGATGACACTTCCCTATATGGGTATTGGAAGTCGAATCGTGAATGTAGCAAGCGCCGCAGCGTTTTGTCCACAACCGGATTTTGCAGTTTATGCTGCATCAAAGTCATGTGTTTACAGTTTTTCCCGCGCATTGGGACAGGAATTAAAAGAAAACGGCATTTATGTAACCGCTGTTTGTCCGGGTCCTGTTGATACAGCATTTTTTAAGAGAAGCGGAGAATTGAAAAATCCACTTAAAAAACTAAATATGGCACAGGCGGAAAACGTTGTTCATAAGGCGCTCTTAGACAGCAGAAAGAAAAAGGCTGTTTCTGTGTATGGCACAGGAATAAAATCGGTACATGTTATGACGAAACTGCTGCCGGTCAGCTTAATTTTGAAAGTGGAGGAATTATTTACATCATGAAGAAAACTGAAAAAGGAATGCCTGGATATTTGAAGTACAAAAGAACGATTGAAATAATAAGAACAATCGTCTATTTCGGCATTGTCATTGCAATCCTGCTGCTCGGGTATTTTCAAACCGGAACGAAATTGAATTTACTTACAGTTGTTGCCATTGTAGGCTGCCTTCCGGCATCCAAAGCTCTTGTCGGAGTTATTACGCGATTCCCCTATAGCTCCATAGATGAAAAAACTGCCCGGGAGATTGCTTCAAAAACAGACAGGCTGACAGTTTGTTACGATATGGTGATTACAAGCAGAGATCATATTATGCCTGTCGATTGTATTGTGATCTCAGGACACAACATTTTCGGATATACCCATTATAAGAAAGTAAATACAACCGAGCTTGCTGGTCATATCAAAACAATTTTAGCGCAAAATGGATATACCGGACTGCAGATCCGTATTTTAAACGAATATAAACCATTTATTACAAGAGCCGAAGGACTGAATAATATTGCGGCGGTAGAAAAAGAAGATACGAAGGAAAAA
>CAJLUP010000104.1 GCA_905209865.1 uncultured Lachnospiraceae bacterium | reverse complement strand
TTGCAGGCTTTCCTGTCTTCCATGTGACAAGAGCCGGATAAATCTCTGAAACTGACGTCTGCTTTGCTCCGAATCCGCCGCCGATACGCGGTTTTACGACACGAATCTTATGTTTCGGAATATCAAGCGCATTTCCGAGAATACGACGCACATGGAAAGGTACTTGAGTGGAAGATACAACATTCAATCTTCCGTATGCATCCATATATGTATAGGTACGGAACGTTTCCATCATCGCCTGCTGATTTGCTTTTGTATGATATACCCGGTCGATCACATAATCACAGGACGCAAGCACCGCGTCCACATCTCCGCTCTCACTGACGTCATGGGCGCACAGATTGCGTTTATTATCCGCCCCAACAGGACAAAGACTTCTCCAGTTTTCTTCCGGATGAACAAGGATCGGATGATCTTTCGCTGTTCTGAAGTCCAAAACCGGCTCCAATACTTCGTACTTTACTTTGATTAATCTCATCGCCTGCTTTACAGCCGCTTCCGAAGTTCCTGCAACAATGGCAACCGCGTCTCCGACAAAACGGACTCTCTGATCAAGAATAAGCCGATCATACGGACTTGGTTCAGGATACGTCTGACCTGCCAGCGTAAAACGCTTATTTGGACAATCTTTATATGTAAGAACACATTCAATCCCAGGAAGAGCCTCAGCCCGTGCAGTATTAATCTCCTTGATCAGCGCGTGAGCATGGGGACTTCTTACAATCTTCACGATCAGACTGTCTGAAGATGCGATATCGTTCGTATATACGGCGCGTCCTGTTACAAGCGCTTTTGCGTCAACTTTCTGAACGCCTTTATTTACAACCCGCATCTGCTGTATCGTTTCTTTTGTTTCTTTTTTTTCACTGCATACATTCTGTTCTTCTGCCATGCCTACTCCTCCTCTCTTCCGTTCTTTTGATCTGCATTCTTTACTTCCATATATTTTTTAATCGCGCGAAGCTGCCCCATATATCCTGTACAGCGGCAAAGATTTCCCGCAAGGTATTCTTTAATCTCATCCAATGTCGGATTCTGAAGTTCTCTTACCATTGCAAGCACGTTCATAATAAATCCCGGAGAACAAAATCCGCACTGCTCCGCTCCTTCATTTGCCAAAAATTCGCCGAACTGCGCAGCTTCTTTTTCAACGCCTTCCAGCGTCGTAACTTCTTCTCCTGCAATACTTGCAGCAAGAACCGAACAGGAAAGACGAGATTTCCCGTTAATCCAAACCGTACACAAGCCGCAGTTTGTCGTCTCACATCCGCATTTTACACTCTTGCAGCCGAGATCTCTCAAAACATTTAACAAAATTGTATCCGCGCCAACTTCCGCTTTCACCTGTTTGTTATTTAAAATGAACTGTATCTCCATCATACTTCCTCCGATAAAATCGACATCATTTCTCTCTTGATAAGAACCTTTGCCAAATGCTGCCTGTACTGGGCGCTTCCGCGCATATTTGTACCATACTTAAATTCTGCCGCCGCCAAAGACGCGTATTCCTCAATCTTCTCCTCAGGCGTATCTTTGCCGATGGACCATTTCTCTTCGACAAGTTCCGCCTTCATCGGTCTTGCACCTACTGCAAAGTACCACGCTTCCTGTCCGTTTCCCTTCTCTCTTGATACAGAACAGGCGATCACAGGGAAATCCGTTTTCGTCTGCCGGATCGAGTCATAGCGAAACGATCTCTTATTCTTCTTGACAACTACGGAAAGAAGAAGATCATTATCTGGATTTTTCTTTGCAAATTCAGCTAAACCAACTCTTCCTCCACCATAAAGTTCTACATATGTATCTAATGCCAAAAATGCCGTTAAGACGTCAGAAAATCCAAATCTTCCGTAAATACTTCCTCCGACTGTCGCCTGATTCCGAAACTGAACTCCGACAATATGACGCACCGCCTCTGCTATGCCGTCTCCGCATAACTCTTTGAGCGCTTCGCTTTGCTCAATTTGACGCAGCGTACACATCGCTCCAATTCGGATCTCATCTTCTGTTTCTTCTATTTGATCCAATCCTAGGCCTGAAATATCGATCAATGTTTTCACTCTTGCATTTGAGAGGCGCATCCACATCATTCCGCCCATAATCCTGCTGGTGCGCGCCTGATTTAATTCGTATGCTTCTTCCGGCGTTTTCGCCTTTACATAATTCCCTATCGTAAGCACAATCATTCTCCTTTCCTGATACATAACAAAGTGGCCAAACCCACTTCATCTCCCCCGCCCTTCACTCATAAGAGGCTTGGCGCTTTGCGCGCCGCCGCAATACCGCAGAACGGTAAACTTCCTTATTACGGCGTGCGCATCCTGCCGGAGGGTTTTATTCTATAGGAAATCGAAATCTCCTATAGAATAAAAAAAGTGCAAATGAAAATCTCGTCATTCACACTGCAGATATACATATTTTATCATGAAATAATTTTCTTGTCAAAGAGCAAAACAGTTGACATCGTTCCATACGGGTGTTATGATTTTTTATGTTAGATGAAGTCTTTTGCATAACCTGATTTTTGGTTCGCAAAACAGAATTTTTCATATAATAACTAATAAAGGAACGAGATAGAGGTCGCATTTTTCATAAGTATGATGACGGATGTATTCAAGAACAGAAGAACTCATCAGAAAGGGGAAGATGCCGAAAGGATAAGGAGACTTGAACCCCTCTTCCTTGGGCATGTCGTCAACAGCGCCATGACTGTCATCGCAAGATGGAGAGCTATCGAAGTATACCGTAAAGTATATTTTGAGACGGCGCATCCTGCCGTTTCTTTTATTTACGCAAAGTACTATCAAAACAACGCACAAATTAAGGAGGAATTAATTATGTCAATTTTCAAAGGCGCAGGCGTAGCAATCGTTACTCCTATGAAATCAGATCTTGAAGTCAATTACGATAAACTTGCAGAACTGCTTGAAGAACAGATTGCCGGCGGAACAGATGCGATCATCATCTGCGGAACAACCGGAGAATCAGCAACAATGTCCGAAGAAGAACACAGCAAAGTGATCCGTTTTGCCATCGAACGTGTCAACCACCGCATTCCGGTGATCGCAGGTACAGGATCCAACTCTACACGCACAGCGATCCAGCTTTCTCAGGAAGCCGCTAAAGACGGAGCAGACGGACTCCTTCTTGTCACACCGTACTATAACAAAGCGACACAGAATGGTTTGATCGCTCACTATACACAGATCTGTAATGCAGTCGATATTCCGGCGATCCTCTATAATGTACCGAGCCGTACAGGATGTGCGATCCAGCCTGCAACTGTAGCTCATCTTGTTAAAAATGTAGATAATATTGTCGGCATCAAAGAGGCTTCCGGCGATATTTCAATCGGTGCAAAGATCATGCATCTGTGCGACGGAAACATCGATCTTTATTCCGGAAATGACGATCAGGTAGTACCGCTTCTCTCCCTTGGCGGAATCGGTGTTATCTCCGTACTTTCCAACGTAGCTCCGACTTACGTTCACGACATGGTAACGAAATATCTTTCAGGCGATACAGCAGGAAGCTGCAAAATGCAGTTAGACGCGCTTCCGCTTTGTGACGCGCTTTTCTGTGAAGTCAACCCGATCCCTGTAAAAGCCGCCCTGAATATGATGGGCAAAGAAGTCGGTCCGCTTAGATCTCCGCTTACAGAATTAGAAGATCAGCACAAAGAACTGCTGAAAAAAGCAATGACCGGATTCGGATTGCTGTAAAAGTTCTACTGCATAAACATTTTTCTATAGGAATACAAAGGGAAGGCAACGATCCAACTAAACCGCTGCCTTCCTTTTTTCATTTTCTAATTGTATTAGTTTCGTTTTCTTAAGCTTCTGCTTTTTTATTCCTGTTTGACTTTTAATCCCTTTTCATTCTTTCTATTTTCTTCTGTTCTTTCTGTTTCCTGCCGCCATTATCGCGATCACTCCGCCCGTGAGAACAAGAAATAGAATGTAAACTGCCGGATTTGCTGTATCACCTGTTTTCACAGAAGCTGTTTTCTGTGTTTCTTTTTTCGGCGCTTCTGATTTGCCGAAAGCTTTTATCACTGCTGTTTCTTTGTGACCGCATACGGTACAGATCCGTTCTTTGCTTCCGTTCTTTTTCTCAGTTGCCTTCTCTGTTACTTTCCATTCTCCGAATGTATGCTCTGCTGCATCTGTTTTATTTTTGCAGATTGTGCATTCATGCCAGTGAACTTTTCCGTCCGAACTCCATTTTTCTTCGTATTCATGCGGCGTCACTGTGCATTGGACAGCATCGCTCTTTGCCCCTACGGAAGTAAGGGTTATTCCGTCTTTTTCCAAAACCGCAAATACTTCGACAGCATAGCTTCCGCTCTCTGTAACTTCCAGTTCTGAAGAAACTGCTCCTTCCATCAAAACGCCGTCTTTATACCACCGATAGAGATATTCCACCTGATCCAAATCGTGCTCTGCCGACGCTTTCAGCCGGATCGTTCCACCGATATGCACTGTTTTACTATCTGCCGCAACCGTTACATTTTTCGGCGATGCAAGTTCTTCCGCACCGACAAGTTCATATGTCTTAGAACCATCCTCATGGATCGTCTCTTTTACGATCATTCCGTCAATACCGGACGTTACATCCAAAACAACCCCCGGAGCAATCGTCAGAATTATATTTTCTCCTTCCAAAGCTTCCTGTTTTATGGAAGAATCTCCATTAATATAAATGTGGATATTTCCGTCTTCTGTATTTAATTCAAGAGCTTCCTCCACTGTATTATAATATGTTGTCTTGCCGTCTTTATCCGTTGCCGCAATAGCTGCATCCTTCGCCACTTTTACGGTTGTATTTGATTTCATTGTATCAAGCGTCTTTCTGTCCGGATCAAAACAGGTCGTATTATTTCCGCTTGTAATTGATTTGACCACGCCTTTTCCTGCTGCCGGCTGCAAAGATCCGCCTGTCACAGAAATGTCTGCTTTCACTTCTGCTTTTTCTTCTGTATTGTAGATCGTAACCGCATTGCCGTTTGCACTCTTAAGCGTTCCGCCGATAATATTGACTACAAGGGAGGAATCATTGATACAGCCGTCATACATCTGCGTTGATCCAAGGAATGCCGAACCTTCGGGACTCGATCCGCCGTTTTGCGGCTTATCCTCCCTCCATGCGCCTGTTCCTGTGATAACTGCGTTATCTTTGATCGTAATTGTTCCCATTTTCGCTTCGATTCCGGTTCCTCCTTCGATCACTGCATTGCCGCCGATCGTAAGGGTTCCTTCCATCGGCCAGTAAACAGCAGTTCCACCCGATACATTTTTCAGGCTTCCGCCTGTGATCGTCACTTCTGATCCTGCCGATTCCTGATTATTTCCAGAGAGTGGAAAATCTTTTGTCTCAATCTGACCGCCCGTAATCTCAACTTTTGCCGGAACAGTACCTGCCTCATTTCTGTTGCTGTTAAACACATCGATTCCGCCGTTTCCTGACAATACAGCATTTCCTGAAAGCGTCATCTTCGAACCGATCACCTGAACCGCCGATTTTCCCTCTCCCTCTGCCGCAAGGTGTGCCGTTTCGCTTATATGAACTTCTCCGAGTTGGGAAAGAACCGTATTTCTCGTCGATGCCGTCAATGTTCCGCCTGTAATGTTTACAATACCGCTTACATTCTGCACCACGCCCTGACCTGTAATCTCACCGCCGCCGATATTTAAAACCGCGCTGTTACTGTTATTGATCACAATCAGAGGGTACGGTCCTGCACCGCCGTCGATCTTTCCGTTTCCGACAATATTGAATGTTCCGCGATTCGTGAACATAAAATTACCTTTAAATCCGGCTGCTGCCGATACAGTAAATCCATTTGTATCTAATGTCACATTCTTTGTCAGCAATATCGGTTGTGAAACTTCTGTATTTTCTAAAAGTCTCAACACATCTCCGTCTTTTGCCGCCGCAAATGCTTCAGCGAGAGTCGGATACGTCTGCTCTGCGATCTGAACTTTCCTTACTGTCGTCTCTCCTGTCTGTGTATCGCCTGCACTTAAAGTTTCCCCGACTTTTTCTGTATTCTGCTGTACTGCCTCTGAGATATCCTGCTTTGGCTGACTTTGTACTGCCGCCTGCACATTCGGCGCTATCTGCTCCTGCACTTCCGTCTGCACATCCGGCGCTTTCTGCTCCTGCACTTCTGTCTGCACATCCGGCGCTT
>CAJLUP010000103.1 GCA_905209865.1 uncultured Lachnospiraceae bacterium | reverse complement strand
AAAGAACAGCTGATTGAAAAACTGGTAAACTTTAAAGGATTTCCGCAGGAAGCAGAACTTCCGAGCGCGCCGAAGCAGTTTATTCAGTATCTTGAGGAAGAAAACCGCCCGCAGGTGACAGCTGACGTAGATTATGAGCGCGGCATGGGAGTGTCTATCGGACGTCTCAGAGAGGACAGCATGTATGACTTTAAATTTATCGGACTGTCACATAATACAGTAAGAGGAGCGGCAGGCGGAGCAGTGCTCTGTGCAGAAGCGCTTACAGCAAAAGGATATATCGCAAAGAAATAAAAAGATGTGGCAAAGACCATATCATGAATGATAAAGGGGGTCTTAAAAATGGGAATGACGATGACGCAGAAGATTTTGGCTGCTCATGCAGGACTGGAATCTGTTGAAGCGGGTCAGTTGATCGAAGCGAAGCTCGATATTGTAATGGCGAATGATATTACAGGACCGATGGCTCTGCCGATCATCAAGCAGATGTCGGATAAAGTATTTGATAAAGATAAGGTTGTGTTTGTTCCGGATCATTTTACACCGAATAAAGACATCAAATCGGCGGAAAATTCCAAAGCGATTCGCGAATATGCGAAAGAGCAGGGACTGAAATGGTATTTTGAACAAGGAAAATCGGGTGTAGAACATGCAATCCTTCCGGAAGCGGGAGTTGTTACTGCCGGAGAGTGTATCATTGGAGCGGATTCGCATACGTGTACATACGGAGCTTTGGGCGCGTTTTCAACAGGAATGGGAACGACTGATGTGGCAACCGGAATGGCGACAGGAGAAATCTGGTTTAAAGTACCGTCGGCGATCAAATTTGTTTTGACAGGAAAACCGGGAAAATATGTAAGCGGAAAAGATATTATCATTCACATTATCGGTAAGATCGGAGTAGACGGCGCGCTTTATAAATCAATGGAATTTACAGGCAGCGGAATTGCAGAACTGTCTATGGATGATCGTTTTACAATGGCGAATATGGCGATTGAAGCCGGTGCGAAAAACGGAATTTTCCCGGTGGATGAAAAGACGATAGAGTATCTTAACGCTCATTCTGTGAAACCGTATACAGTTTATGAGGCAGATGAGGACGCAGTGTATGACGATGTGGTTGAAATTGATCTGTCAAAAGTACGTCCGACAGTAGCGTTTCCGCATTTGCCGGGAAATGCAAAGACGATCGATGAGATCGAGGCAGAAGAACAGGTTAAGATCGATCAGGTTGTGATCGGTTCCTGTACGAACGGACGAATGGAAGATATGAGGAAAGCTGCGGCGATCCTGAAAGGTCACACAGTACATCCTGATGTGCGCGTAATGGTTGTTCCGGCTACACAGAAGATTTACAAGCAATGTATCAAAGAAGGTCTGCTTGATATCTTCGTTGATGCAGGATGTGCCGTGAATACACCGAGCTGCGGTCCGTGTATGGGCGGACATATGGGCGTGATGGCAGCGGGAGAAAAGTGCGTTTCCACGACAAACCGCAATTTTGTGGGACGAATGGGGCATGTAGATTCGCTCATTTATCTGGCATCTCCGGAAGTTGCTGCTGCAAGTGCAATCAAAGGATATATTGCAAATCCTGAGAAAATAAGTGCGGCAGGCGATAAGGCGGAGCTGCAAGACACTCAATGTGCAGAACAGAAAGAAGGAGGAAGATCATGAGAGCGCACGGACATGTTTTTAAATACGGAGACAATGTAGATACAGACGTTATCATTCCTGCAAGATATCTGAATTCTTTTGACGCACAGGAACTGGCAAGCCATGCGATGGCAGATATAGATCCGGATTTTGTGAAAAAAGTACAGCCGGGAGATCTGATTGTGGCAAATAAGAATTTTGGGTGTGGATCATCCAGAGAACATGCGCCGCTTTGCTTGAAAACGGCGGGGGTCAGCTGCATTATTGCAGAAACATTTGCAAGAATTTTCTTTCGGAATGCGATTAATATCGGACTTCCGATCATTGAATGCCCGGAGGCGGCAAAAGGAATTGACGCAGGGGATGAGGTTGAGGTTGATTTTGACAGCGGTATGATTTACAATCGTACAAAAGGAACTGAATTTAAAGGACAGCCGTTCCCGGAATTTATGCAGAAGTTGATTGCGGCAGGCGGACTTGTCAATTATACAAACAGTAAAAAGAAATAATATACAAAGTTTTGGCTTCTTTTAGCCGGAATTCAGACAAAAAGGGAAGCGGCAGGCAGCGCTGCCGCCTTTTTGTTATCATATCTAAAATGAAAGGGAGAATTTAATGGGAAATGAAAAACAAAAGGGAAAGGCTTCTGCGCTTCTGCCGATTGGTGTCTTTTTAGTAATCTTTTTAGGCGCGGGCATCCTGTTTAAAGATTTTTATGCAATGCCGGCAGTTGTTGCATTTTTAATCGCTTTATTCGTTGCATTTTTACAGAATCGTAAAGTGAGCTTTCAGGAGAAGATGGGAGTGATCGCCAAAGGTCTCGGAGAAGAAAATATTATCACTATGTGTCTTATCTTTCTTTGTGCTGGAGCTTTTTCAGGAGCGGTGACTGCGGCAGGCGGAGTGGACAGTACGGTACATTTGGGATTGTCGCTTATTCCGCCTCATTTCGCAGTGGCAGGATTGTTTCTTATCGGATGCTTTATTTCCGTGTCGATGGGAACTTCTGTCGGAACGATCACGGCGCTTGCTCCGATTGCAGTCGGGATCAGTAAGCAGACAGGATTTTCTATGGCGATCTGTGTGGCGGCTGTTGTGTGCGGGGCAATGTTTGGTGATAACTTGTCGATGATTTCCGATACGACGATCGCAGCGGTGAAAACACAGGGCTGCGAGATGAAAGATAAGTTCAAGATGAATTTTCTGATCGTACTTCCGGCGGCGATTGTTACGGTCGTGTTCTTTTGGTTTATGACGCGTGATGTAGCGTATAATATCAAGGGAAATCTAGACTATAATTTTTTGCAGGTAGTTCCATATCTTGTTGTGCTTATAGGAGCGCTGATCGGGATCAATGTATTTCTTGTACTGATCGGCGGAACGGTTATTTCGCTTATAGCCGGAGTGATAACGGGAAACATTGTTTTAGCGGATATGTTTACTGTTGTAGGAGATGGTGTCGTATCAATGTATGATATTACGGTGATATCCATTCTTGTGGCATGTATCGTATCGCTTGTGAAGATGAACGGCGGAATCCAGTTTATTCTGGATCAGATCAAAAGCCGGATTCATGGAGAAAAAGGAGCACAGGGAGGAATTGCCCTGCTTTCATTTCTTGTTGATCTTTGTACGGCAAACAATACGGTGGCGATCGTTATGACAGGTCCGATCGCGAAAGAGATCAGTGAGGAATTTGGCGTTGACTCCAGAAGATCAGCGTCTCTTTTGGATATATTTACATCTGTAGGGCAGGGATTGATTCCATATGGCGCCCAGCTTCTTACGGCTGCAGCTCTTACCGGACTGACACCGTTTGATTTTATGCCATATCTGATCTATCCGATGCTGATGGCGATATGCGGCATCGTGGCGATCTGTATAAGGCGGGAAAGAAAAAGAGCCTGACAAGCCGGCAATATGCGTAGTTGAAAAATGTGTTACAAAAAAGAAAAAAAGAGGGTAAAATGATGAATTTATTGTATAAAAGCACAAGAAACTCCGAAAAAACAGTGACAGCATCCGAGGCAATCTTAAAAGGATTGGCAGACGACGGAGGTCTGTTTGTCCCGGAATCCATTCCAAAGCTTGACGTTACGATGGATGAATTGAAGGGGATGTCTTATCAGGAAACAGCTTATGCTGTGATGAAACAGTTTTTTACAGATTTTACGGAAGAAGAATTGAGACACTGCATCAACAGCGCATATGACTCAAAATTTGACACAGAAGTGATTGCGCCGCTTGTAAAAGTAGGAGACACTTATCATTTGGAATTATTCCACGGAGCGACGATCGCATTCAAAGATATGGCGTTGTCGATTCTGCCGCATCTTTTGATTACATCGGCAAAAAAGAACGAAGTAAAAAATGAGATCGTAATTTTAACGGCGACATCGGGAGATACCGGAAAAGCAGCTCTTGCAGGATTTGCGGATGTTCCGGGAACAAGGATTATCGTATTTTATCCGAAGGGAGGCGTCAGCCGTATCCAGGAGCTTCAGATGGTGACGCAAAAAGGCGAGAACACGGCGGTTGTGGCAATCCACGGAAACTTCGATCATGCACAAAGCGGCGTGAAGGCAATCTTCGAAGATAAAGAGCTGGCAAAAGAACTGGCAGACGCGGGATATCAGTTTTCATCCGCGAACTCAATTAATATCGGACGTCTCGTTCCACAGGTTGTGTATTATGTTTACGCTTATGCAAAACTTCTTGAAAATGAGGAAATCAAGGCAGGAGAAGAAATCAATGTGACAGTTCCGACAGGAAACTTCGGAAACATTCTGGCTGCTTATTATGCAAAACAGATGGGAGTTCCGATCGCGAAACTGATCTGTGCTTCTAACGAAAATAAAGTGCTTTTTGATTTCTTTAAGACAGGGGTTTATGACAGAAACAGAGAATTTATCCTGACATCTTCGCCGTCTATGGATATTTTGATCTCCAGTAATTTGGAGCGCCTGATTTATACGATCGCAGGACAGGATGCAGAGAAGAACGCCGAACTGATGAGACAGCTTAAAGAAGAGGGCGTTTATGAGATCACAGAAGAGATGCGTGGTCAGCTCGGTGATTTCATCGGAGGTTTTGCAACAGAAGAGGAGACGAAAGAGACAATCAGAAAGACTTATGAGAAAACGGGATATGTTATGGATACGCATACGGCAGTGGCGGCTTATGTGTGTGCGCAGTATCGCGATGACAGTCAGGATGAAAAGAAATGCCTTGTAGCTTCAACTGCAAGTCCGTATAAGTTTATTCACAGTGTGATGACGGCAATTAATGAGAAATATGCAGATCAGGATGAATTTGAATTGATCGATGAACTGAGCGCTTTGTCGGCAACGAAAGTTCCGAATGCTATCGAAGAGATTCGAAATTCCCAGATCAGACATACAAGAGAATGCGATGCAGACAAAATGAAAGACATTGTGAAGGAGATTTTGAACGTATAATTTTTTTAGAGAAAGTTATTAGTATGAAAATGCAGGATTTATAATGAAATCCTGCATTTTTTGCAATGGCGATTTTATTTTTAACAGAAACAAATGGATGGATATGAATTTAGAATTTATAAAACTTTCATATAATCATGAGAGGTAGATAAATATTATTGTTGATTTTTGGAAGATGATTTTGTATAATGAGGACATAACGCTGATGTAAAGAGGCGTAGATGTGAAATATACATTTTAGAAAGAGAGAGGTAAGACATATTATGGCAAACATTGATCTTAGTCAGTATGGTATTACAGGAACTACGGAAATCGTTTACAATCCTTCCTATGAGCTGCTTTTTAAAGAAGAGACAGATCCGAGCCTTGAAGGTTTTGAAAAAGGACAGGAGAGCGAACTGGGAGCTGTTAATGTTATGACAGGTATTTATACAGGACGTTCCCCGAAAGATAAATTCATCGTAATGGATGAGAATTCCAAAGATACAGTTTGGTGGACATCAGATGAATATAAGAATGACAATCACCCGGCAAGCCAGGAAGCATGGGATGCTTGTAAAGCAATCGCGCTGAAAGAGCTTTCCAATAAGAGACTGTTTGTTGTTGACGCATTCTGCGGAGCGAATGCAGACACACGTATGGCAATCCGTTTTATCGTAGAGGTTGCTTGGCAGGCTCACTTTGTAAAGAATATGTTTATCCAGCCGACAGAGGAAGAGCTTGAGAACTTTGAACCTGATTTTGTTGTATACAATGCATCAAAAGCAAAAGTAGAAAACTACAAAGAATTAGGTTTGAATTCTGAGACGGCGGCTATGTTCAATATTACAAGCCGTGAGCAGGTTATTCTGAATACATGGTACGGCGGAGAGATGAAAAAAGGTATGTTCTCTATGATGAACTACTATTTGCCGCTGAAAGGAATTGCTTCTATGCACTGTTCTGCAAACACAGATATGAACGGTGAGAATACGGCAATCTTCTTCGGTCTTTCAGGAACAGGTAAGACAACACTTTCTACAGATCCGAAACGTCTTCTGATCGGTGATGACGAGCATGGCTGGGATGACAACGGCGTATTCAACTTTGAAG
>CAJLUP010000102.1 GCA_905209865.1 uncultured Lachnospiraceae bacterium | reverse complement strand
AGAAACGCTCTTAAGCAATGAGAAACTGACAGTTGAACAGCTCCAACAGCAGATTGATACCTTAAAGAAAGCAATCAATGGATTGACAGATAAAGAAGAACCTGTCGAGCCGGAAGATCCTGATGTGAAAAAGATCCAGCAGTTAAAACAGGAATTATCTTCCCTGATCGCATCTGCTAAAGAAAAAACGGAATCTGATCAATATACAGATGATTCTGTAGCTGCTCTGAAGAAAGAGATTACAAATGCAGAAACGCTCTTAAGCAATGAGAAACTGACAGTTGAACAGCTCCAACAGCAGATTAATGGCTTAAAGAAAGCAATCGATGGATTGACAAAAAAAGACTCAACAGAAAATCTTACTCCTGATGGTACTGATAAGGATACTAACAATAATAACAATAATAATAATACTAATAATAATCGCATTCCTGATAACAAAAATTCAGCCGTAGAAACAGGAGATAATACGCCAATAATACCATTGCTTTTCTTGTTTATTTGCAGTGGAACATTTCTGATTGTATTCAGAAAAAAGTACTTTATAAAAAATAAGTAATAGAGAAACAAAAAAGAGCACTGGTTCATAACTAATTAAATTGAGTTATGAATCGGTGCTCCTTACTTTTTTGAAATCTTAAAACCTTTCATTTCTGCCCTAACGCCGGGAAATAATACGTTCAGGCCAGCCTTTAATATTACCTGTCAGAATAGCATGAAACATGCGCTCTTTCGTACCGGGATGTTCTTTGTTCAGTTCCCTCAAAAGTTCTTTGGCATATTGTCTCTTTGTATGTCCGTCAACAGGACATTTTCCCTTTACAACCGGAAGAGAGTATTTATTCCGAAAACCAATTACTTCCATCTCATCCACAAACATCATCGGACGAATTACAGTAAGATCCATACGATCTAAATATGTTTTTGGAGAAAAAGAATAAAATCTTCCTTCAAAAATCAAAGACAACAGCATCGTCTCAATAATATCATCTTTATGATGCGCATAAGCTACTTTATTGCATCCCATCTCTTTTACAGCCTCATTTAAAGCTCCTTTGCGCATCTTAGCACAAAGCGAACACGGATTACTTTCCTGACGTACATGAAACAAGATGTCATAAATATCTGATTTCACTACTTTATAAGGTACTTCCAGTTCTTTACATAAATTCTGAATAGGTTCCAAATTAAAATTTTCAAATCCCAGATCTACAGTTACTGCACTTAATTCAAATTTTTGCGGATAAAATCGCTTTAATCCATGAAGGGCATAAAGAAGGGTAAGACTGTCTTTTCCACCGGAAATTCCTACTGCAATATGGTCACCTTCCTGTATCATACTGTATTCATCCACCGCTTTGCGAGTATAACTGAGTAATCGTTGTAACTGCATTTTTCTTCCTCATCTTTCCTGACTGAACTGTATTTGTGACTTTTTTATTATAGCGACAGGAGAATAGAAATACAAGCTTTTTACACGAAATCAACATCAATCAAAGAAAGGAAAATCGAAAACACTTTAAAAGCTTTGGTTTCAGATGCTTCACAGAAAAATTAGATTGAAATTCATCTCTAATCGAGATAAGATATTATTTAGAGAATTTGATTTGTCTGATTTTTATAAGAATTTCTATCATTATATTTTAACGAGAAAAGAGAGTATCAAGATGAAAAGTAAAGGAATATCTATTCGAGAAATAATAATTATCACATTTGGGATGCTTCTTGTTGCGTCCGGAGTTTACTTCTTTATGATTCCCGGAAATATTGTCGCAGGAAGCGTTTCAGGTTTGGCTCTCGTACTATCTAAATTATCAGGAATACAAGTCTCTGTGTTAACATTTATTTTAAACGCATTTTTACTGATTATCGGATTTATCTTTATCGGAAAAGAGTTCGGTGCAAAAACAGTGTACACATCCATGCTTCTTCCTGTATATCTTTGGATTTTTGAACATTTTATGCCGATCAACCATTCTATTACGAATGAACAAGTCATTGATCTTGTGATCTATGTCCTGCTGATTGCCCTCGGACAAGCATTGTTATTCCATGTCAATGCATCGTCCGGAGGATTGGATATCGTGGCGAAAATGCTGAATAAATTTACACATATTGAAATAGGAAAGGCATTAACAATCTCAGGGCTAATAACTGCAATGACATCGATCTTTGTTTATGATATACCTACTCTGATCATCAGCTTGCTCGGAACATACGCCAACGGAGCAGCAGTAGATTATTTCATCGACGGCTTTAAAAAACGAAAAAGAGTATGTATCATTGCCGATGACTATCGTCCGATCCAACACTACATCATCCATGAGTTAAACCGAGGCGCAACTTTATATACGGCTCAGGGGGCATATGATCAAACTCACCGAACAGAATTGATCACAATTATTACACAGCAAGAATACCGTCTGCTCTTAAATTATCTTCATACATGTAAACAAAAAGTATTTGTAACAGTCTCTACCGTCAATGAAGTGATCGGACAGTGGAATGTAAAATAATGATTATATTTCCCGTAGTTTCACTGCCTTTGCAGCCTGACGGCGTCGATCTTCATCGAGCGCTGCATAGTGCTTTTTCGTTGTATTGACATCTTTATGTCCGAGAACGTCTGCTACAAGATAAATATCTCCCGTTTCTTTGTAAAGAGAAGTTCCATATGTGCTCCTAAGCTTATGTGGTGTAATTTTCTTGTTTGGCGTCACTTCTCGGGCATATTTTTTCACCATATTTTCAACAGCCTGAACACCCATACGTTTTCTTTGGGTAGATAAGAAAAGTGCATTTTCATGACCGGGAAGCGGGAGAGTAGTCTTACGGGTTGTATACATGTATTCTTTTAATGCATTCGCAACTTCTTCACCGAAATACACGATCATTTCGTTTCCTCCTTTTCGCATTACTTTAATTCCGTTATTCTTAAAATCCACATCATTTAGATCAAGACCCACACATTCCGAAACACGGATACCTGTTCCCAAAAGTAATGTTAAAATAGCAAGATCTCTGTTTTTTGTTTTCTCAAAATAAGCTTTTCTCTGACCGGTTAAAGAATCGCCTCCATGATCCACATAATCTAACAATTTTACAACCTCATCCGTATCAAGACGAATAATTGCTTTATCATGCAGTTTAGGCATATCAACAAGCAGCGTCGGATTTTTGGAAATTTGCTGCCGTTTAAAATAATATCCGTAAAAACTTCGCAGGGCAGACATCTTTCTTGCAAGTCCTTTCTCTGCATTTGTAATTTGCTTTTTCTCATTTTTATATACTTTCAAATATTCCTGGTATTCTTCAATATCAACAGGTTCCAGTCTTTCAAGATCTGATAATGTAAATTGCTCCATCGTATAATTTTTATAAACAGGATTATTTTCTGTCAAAAAATGAAAAAATACCCGGATATCATATGCATATGATATCCTTGTCTTAGCAGATGTTGTCGGTTCTATCGCCCGAAAATAATCTTTTGCAAAAGGCGGTAATGTTTTTAATATCTCCCTTAACCGTAAAGTATAATCTATATATTTTTGTTCGTGGTACGTCTTTGCAGAAGGATTTATTTCTAAATTCTTATTCTCAGTATTGTTTTCTTTTCCCATATTTTTTTCATTTCCCTTCTTTATAAATTCTTTCCTGTTTATACCGATTATACCAAAGAGACTGTTTTTCGTCTATATCTTTTGGAAAAATCAGTATTTGTCGTATAGATATATTTCTGTTATATAAAGCAGCCGCATGAAACAACTCTCTTTTTTGTTCCACACGGCTGCCATTAGGAGTGTATATATCAATACATAGGGTGTATATTGATACCAAATTAAACAGATAATTCTCATTTAGTCGTATATGCAATCGTAAGATTCTCCCCTGAAAAAATTTCATCGGAAGAAAGTCCGTTAATCTCTTTAAGCACCTCAACATATTTCTCAACTGAACTATATGTTACAGGAAGATTTTCACTTGCAATATCCCACAAAGTATCTCCCTGTTCAATTCGTATGCTTCTGTAATAAATATGGGATGACTCATTATCTGTTGTCTCTTTTTCTTTTGCGGAAACGAAAAATGCACTGAATGACATGCTCACACATAAAACAATCGCAATTCCTGAGAGCATATTTCGTAACTGTCTCTTTAATATAACCGACCTTTTTGTTTTGTTGCTAAGTTTTCCTTCATTTCTTTTTCCCTGCATAATCATATATCCCCCTTTACCTCTTTTGCTTTTTTCATCTAAAGTTGCTTTTGACATTTTAACTTCCGGCATTTCTTCCTTCATTCGTTTTTTGATCTATACGCAAAAGGTCAGTTTATTAAGTTAATCCTAAATTTCCCGCATGATCATATTGTATACATGTATTCATTATATCGAATGTTTGTTTCCGTGAACTTATGTTCTATATTTGGATTATATATCAAGAACAAATGTTTGTCAAGCTAAAAATCGAACATATTTTCGTAACAAATGTTTGATTTTTAGCTTCTATTGTGTTACCATAATATATAATAAAATAAACCGTTTATCACATCGGAGGGAATTATGTCACAAGGGAAAATAAGTAAAAAACAAGAAGAAATTTTAGAATATATTAAAGCACAGATCCTTCAGAGAGGTTTTCCGCCTGCGGTTCGCGAAATTTGCGAAGCTGTTAATTTAAAGTCAACTTCTTCTGTTCACTCGCATCTTGAAACATTAGAAAAAAACGGCTATATCCGTCGTGACCCGACGAAGCCCCGCGCGATTGAAATTTTAGACGATATGTTTAATCTGACGCGCCGTGAGATGGTTCAAGTACCGATTATCGGTCAGGTAGCTGCCGGAGAACCGATTTTAGCACAGGAGAATATCGAAGATTACTGGCCGATTCCAGCAGAACGCATGCCGAATAAGCAGACGTTCTTTTTGAAAGTAAAAGGAGAAAGCATGATTAATGCCGGCATACTCGACGGGGATATGGTTCTTGTAGAAGAAGATTCTACTGCTTCTAACGGTGATATGGTTGTTGCTTTAATTGATGACGGTGCTACTGTTAAGACATTTTATAAAGAAGAAGGTGTTTTTCGTCTCCAGCCTGAAAATGACTTTATGGATCCAATCATCGTAAAAGATGTTACCATTTTAGGCAAAGTTATCGCCGTGATGAGATTTTTGAATTAATCTATCGAAAACTTAAAAGATATAACACGATAAAAATAAAGAGAAGTACACAGAATTTTTTTAATCTGCATACTTCTCTTTTCTCTTTCTAATCTCAGTGGCTCTTAACTTCTTGACGCTTCCGGGAAAAATTGTTCCTGCTTTCTGCCGCTTCTTTTCCGCTTACAGCCCCGCTCGCCCATGCCCAGGTCAAATTATAACCACCGCACATTCCATCCACATCAAGAATCTCCCCTGCAAAATAAAGTCCCGGAATATAGATAGATTCCAGTGTATCAGGATGAACTTCCCGCGTATCGATGCCGCCTCTGCAGACTTGTGCCTGTTCATAAGCATTTGTTCCTGTTACAGTCATTTTAAAATTTTTAATCAACTGTACAATTTGTTCGATCTCTTTTTCTGTAAATGTTCCTGCTTTTTTCTCTTTTGGAAATTTTCCTTCTTTCAACCATAAATCAGCCAATTTTTTATTAAACAATCCAACAAAAAATTGATCAGCCTGTTTTTGCGGGCGGATTTCTGCACGTTTCATTAAAAATGTTTTTAATTCTCTATCTGAAAACTCCGGCATGAAATCAAGAACTGCTGAAACGGATTTCTTTTTGTATAATGCTATCGATGCATACCGGCTTACCTGAAATACCGGTATCCCTGATATTCCGTAATTTGTAAGCTGCAATTCCCCTGTATCTTTTGCAAGACATTGATTTTCCGACCATATAGAAACCGTTCCCTGAACTCTTACTCCCGCGATCGACCGAAAAAAATTTCCATCGCATCGCAACTGCACTAGAGCAGGAAGTACAGGGATGAGGCTATGACCAAGTTTTTTTGCCAAATCATATCCCGAACCATCCGATCCGCTTGAAGGGAAAGCTTTCGATCCTGTACATATGATCACGCTGTCTGCATATATTTTACTCTTTTTCCCATTTTGAATAATATGAATGGTAAATTCTTTCTTACCCGGAGAGATTTCCAGACACTCTGTTTGAAGCATCAGATTTATTTTCAGTCGTTCGGCTTCCATTCTCAAGGCATCTAAAACGGCGGATGCCTGATCTGAATTAGGGTACATGTATCCATTTCTTTCTTTCGCATAAACGCCAAGGTCTGAGAAAAAATCTATGATGTGCTCCGAGT
>CAJLUP010000101.1 GCA_905209865.1 uncultured Lachnospiraceae bacterium | reverse complement strand
CCGGTCCTGCAGCCATGTTGTCCGGGTGAAGTGTACGTCCTGTACCACCGCCTGAAGCAACTGAGAAATATTTTTTGCCCTGCTCGATACATTCTTTTTTGTATGTACCTGCAACCGGATGCTGGAAACGTGTCGGGTTTGTAGAGTTTCCTGTGATAGAAACATCAACGCCCTCTTTCCACATGATTGCAACACCTTCACGAACATCATTTGCTCCGTAGCAGTTTACTTTAGAACGAAGTCCGTCAGAGTAAGCTGTTCTGGAAACTTCTTTGAGTTCACCTGTGTAATAATCATATTCTGTCTGAACATATGTAAATCCGTTAATTCTGGAAATGATCTTAGCAGCATCTTTTCCAAGACCGTTCAGGATAACACGAAGCGGTTTTTTACGAACTTTGTTTGCTTTCTCTGCGATACCGATCGCACCTTCTGCTGCTGCGAATGACTCATGTCCTGCAAGGAATGCAAAGCAGTCTGTCTCTTCTTCAAGAAGCATCTTTCCGAGATTTCCGTGACCAAGACCTACTTTACGCTGATCTGCTACAGAACCCGGAATACAGAATGCCTGAAGACCTTCTCCGATTGCTGCTGCTGCGTCTGCTGCTCTTGTACATCCTTTTTTGATCGCGATTGCTGCACCTGTAATATAAGCCCAGCATGCATTTTCAAAACAGATCGGCTGAATGCCTTTGATCTGATTGTATACGTCCAGTCCGGCATCCTTTGTGATCTTCTCTGCTTCTTCAAGAGAAGCGATACCGTAGCTGTTTAAAACTTCATTGATTTTATCAATTCTTCTTTCATATGATTCAAATAAAGCCATTTATGTATCCTCCTGATTTATTTACCTTAATATGTCGCTAAATCCCGATTACTCCTTACGCGGGTCGATGATCTTCGCTGCGTCATCAACACGTCCGTACTGTCCTTTTGCTTTCTCCCAAGCATCGTTCGGTGTATCGCCTGCTTTGATGAAATCTGTGAATTTCCCAAGGCTTACGAACTGGTATCCGATAATCTCATTGTCTTCGTCAAGAGCGATTCCTGTTACATAACCCTCTGCCATCTCAAGGTAACGAGGACCTTTTGCAAGTGTTCCGTACATTGTACCAACCTGAGAACGAAGTCCTTTTCCAAGATCCTCAAGTCCTGCTCCAATCGGAAGTCCGTCTTCAGAGAATGCACTCTGAGTTCTTCCGTATACGATCTGAAGGAAAAGTTCTCTCATTGCTGTATTGATCGCATCACAGACAAGGTCTGTGTTAAGTGCCTCTAAGATTGTTTTGCCCGGGAGGATCTCAGATGCCATAGCTGCGGAATGTGTCATTCCCGAACATCCGATTGTCTCTACAAGCGCTTCCTGAATAATACCGTCTTTCACGTTCAGAGTCAATTTACATGTACCCTGCTGCGGAGCACACCAGCCAATGCCATGTGTCAAACCGGAAATATCCTTTACTTCTTTCGCTTTCACCCATTTTGCTTCTTCCGGGATCGGAGCCGGTCCGTGATTTGCGCCCTGCGCTACCGGACACATCATTTCTACTTCATGTGAATAAATCATGTTAAAACTCCTTTCAATATCTATGATTTTCTTCTGCATACGAACACATACTCGTGCCATACCTATCTTATTTTCTCATAAATTGCTTCATTCGTCAATCAAACTTTGACAAAGTTTTCACTTAAAATTTTTATGATATTATTTAGAATTTTTGATATCGTTTTGTTTTCGGGATTTCTACTCTCTCAGCAACGCTTCTTTCAACATCTCAAGTGCAGTCTCAACTGTATGAACTCTGTTTTCCATCCGATTTCCATGAAAACGACATTCTTTTACCGTTATCTTCCCATTCAGATAACATCCGATATACACAAGTCCTACAGGCTTGTCTTCTGTTCCTCCGCCCGGTCCCGCAATTCCGGTTGCGCTAAGAGCCGCCTCGGCATTCGCTGCCTTTGCCGCTCCCTTCGCCATCTCTTTCGCGGTCTGTTCGCTGACTGCACCATAAGTTTCAAGCGTCTCATGAGATACTCCAAGAAGACGTTCTTTCGCTTCATTTGAGTAAGTGACGTATCCTTCATTTAGCACGGCTGACGCTCCTGCTGCATTTACGAGTGTTCCTGCAATCAATCCTCCTGTACAGGATTCTGCTGTCGTCACATGAAGCTGTTTCTCAGATAAGAGTTCTACTACCGTTTCTTCCAAAGTTTTTTCATATGCTGTTTTTTCTTTTAAATACCATTCAAGATACATAATTACATCCCACCCTGTGTAAGTACCTGTTTATTTTTCCACACATAATCAATCAAAGAAATGATCGTAAGCGCCACTGCTACCCAAATAAGGATTTCCCCGATCAGATCAAAGACGCCTCCTAAATCTGCGATAAGTACAATGATCATTGCCATCTGGAATACTGTTTTGAATTTGCCCCAGTAGCTTGCCGCGATCACGATCCCGTTGTCAGAGGCCACAAGACGAAAGCCGCTGATAATAAACTCTCTTGCAATAATGATGATCACAATCGCTGCAGTTAATTTTCCGGAAGGGATCAGGCAGATCATTGCCGAACAAACAAGCAGTTTATCCGCCAAAGGATCCATAAATTTCCCGAAATTTGTGACAAGATTATACTTTCTTGCAATTTTTCCGTCCAAAAGATCCGTCAGGCTTGCAACCGCAAAAATCCCAAGGGCGATCCACTTATTCGCTGCCCCTCCTACATCTGTAAGCATAAAAAACACAAAAAAAGGTACCATGATAACGCGCAATACTGTTAATTTATTTGGTAAATTCATAATAATTCTCCTATCAGATCATATTCTAACGCTCCGGTTATTTTCACTTTTGCAAAATCACCGGAAAGCAGTTCTTCCTCCGTGTTAATAAAAATCAATCCGTCCACATTCGGAGCATCGCGGTATGTCCTGCCCACATAAGCATTCTCATCCGCTACTTTTCCTTCGATCATAACAAGCATTTCTCTGCCGATCATCTTCTCCGCATTGTCAAACGCAATCTCCTGCTGAAGTTCCATCAAATCCGCCTGCCGATCTTCTTTTACTTCTTCCTCTATCTGATCCGGCATAACGGCTGCCGGAGTATCCTCTTCCGGCGAGTAAGTAAAGACTCCCAAACGGTCAAATTCCATTTCATCAACAAACTGAATCAATTCCTCATGCTGTTCCTGTGTTTCCCCCGGAAATCCGGTAATCAATGTTGTGCGAAGACAAATATCAGGAATTTCTTTTCTCAGCTTTTTCACGATATCGATCAATTCCTGTTTTGACGTCCTTCTGCCCATTCTTTTTAAAATACCATCACTCGCATGCTGAATCGGAAGATCAAGATAATGACATACTTTTGGTTCTCTTTTCATCACTTCGATCAACTCATTTGTAATTTCTTCCGGATAGCAGTATAAGATACGAATCCACCGAATTCCGGCAATTTTACACAATTCTTCCACAAGTTTATGAAGACACTTCTCTCCATACAGATCCTTTCCGTAAAGCGTTGTCTCCTGCGCCACGAGGATCAGTTCTTTGACGCCTTGTTCTGCAAGCTGCTCTGCCTCTTTCACAAGTCTCTCCATCGGAACGCTTCTAAAATTCCCGCGTATTTTCGGGATAATACAATAAGTGCAATGCTTATCACAACCTTCCGCGATTTTCAGATATGCAAAATGCCCTCCTGTTGTCACAAGACGCGTCGTCTCCAAAACAGGCAGTGCATTAAGATCAGAAAGAATCACTCCGCTTTTCCCTTTCAGCGCCTGATCGACCGCATCTAAAATCTTATCGTACGCTGTTGTTCCAAGCACTTCATCCACTTCCGGAATCTCATCTAGAATTTCCTGTCTGTATCTTTGTGCCAAACACCCTGTCACGATCAATGCTTTAAGCTGTCCCGATTTTTTATATTCCGCCATCTCAAGGATGTTTTGAATACTCTCTTCCTTTGCATCATGAATAAAGCAGCATGTATTAATTACAATAATATCCGCCTGACTTTCATCATCTGTCATCTCATATCCTCTTGACGCCAAAAGTCCAAGCATCACTTCCGTATCTACGAGATTCTTGTCACATCCCAGAGAGATAAACAATATTTTCATATCTGTTTCATACCTCATCTTCCTTCTTACTTCTTATTATTCAGATTTCTCACATTTTCAAATACTTTTCCACTTTAGCGCGGCAAGATTTCTCCTGCTAACATGAAAAAGGCAGATACCTTTTGGTTCTGCCTCATTGTTCTTACTCTTCTTCTGCCGCACTTTCGGCCATGATCTTCAACTCGCCTTTATTCAGCTCTTCAATCGCAATCGACAGCGGCTTTTCTCCTTCTTTCACATCAACAAGCGGAATGTCTCCGGCGATCAACTGTCTGGCGCGCTTTGATGTTGCCATCACGATCGAATAACGACTGTTGACAATTTTTGTTTCCCCTTCTTCGACATCTTTGTTTACAACTTTCATCAAATCTGTATAAGACGGATGCAGCATATTTAATTTTCTCCTTTCAATCTTTCCAAATCTTCTTTTATCGTCTTCATGAATGCTTCATTCCGAAAACTTCTGCGGTGCTCACCTTGGATAATCGTGTGCATCTCTTCTACGCACAACTCCAAATCATCATTAACGACAAGGTAATCATAATGTCCCATTCCCTCTGCTTCTTCACAGGCGCGGTTCATTCTGGACTCGATCACATCCATCGTTTCCGTTCCTCTGCCTACCAGCCTTTTTTTCAGTTCTTCGGCATTCGGTGGTGTCACAAATAAAAGCAATGTATCGGGAAACGCTTCTTTTACTTTCAAAGCCCCCTGTATTTCTATTTCAAGAATTACATCTTTCCCCGCATCTAATTGCTTTCTTACATACTCCTTCGGAGTACCATAATAATTTTTCACATATCTAGCATACTCTATCAATTCCTCTTTGGCAATCATTTTTTCAAATTCATCTTCTGTTATGAAAAAATATTCTCTTCCATCTTGTTCTCCGTCTCTTGGCCGCCTCGTTGTCGCCGAGACAGACAACGCATATGTATCAGGATATCTTGACAGAAGTTCTTTCATCAGCGTTCCTTTTCCCGATCCTGAAAATCCCGATACAACGATCAAAATTCCTTTTCTGTCCACAGTATTCCCTCCTATTCGATATTCTGTATCTGTTCTCTGATCTTCTCAATCTCTGTCTTAAGACTGATCGCACAGTTCGACACTTCCAAATCATTTGCTTTCGACAAGATCGTATTCGCCTCCCGATTCATTTCCTGAGCAATAAAATCAAGCTTCCTTCCGATTCCGTTTGATTCATCCAATGTTTCTTTCATATGTTGAATATGACTTTTCAGTCTCACCACTTCCTCATCCGTACAGATCTTATCTGCAAAAAGAATCACTTCTGCTGCAATCCGATTATCGTCGATCTGTGTATCCGACAACAATTCCCTCATCTTCTCTTCCAACTTTTCCTTATATTCCGCAACAATCTGCGGAGACCGTTGTTCGATAAATGTAATCTGACCGCTGAGGAAATCCAACTTAGACAAAATATCTTTTTTCAGCCGTTCTCCCTCTTTCGTCCTCATCTCCACAAATTGACGAAATGCACTTTCCAAAGCTTCTTTCAATCCGTTCCAGAGTTCTTCCTCATCCTCACTGTGCTCTTCCATCGTAAATACTTCCGGATATTTAGACAACGTACTGACACGGATGTCATTTTCCAAAGAAAATTGTTCCGCCATCTGATTCAGATAGTTCAAATATTCAGCCGCAAGCGCCGCGTTATATTTTACAGAAACCTGTGACTGCGACAAATCTTCGTATGTAATAAAAATATCTACTTTTCCTCTGTCTGCATAAGATTTCAGAAGCGTCCTAATCGATGTTTCAAAAAAGTTCAATTTCTTCGGCATCCGAATATTCACATCAAGATACCTGTGGTTCACACTTTTCAATTCTACTGTAAATTTTCTTGAGTCCTTCAGAACTTCACATCTTCCAAACCCTGTCATGCTTTTTATCATCTTGCTGTTCCTCGTATTTTTCATTTCGTCAACAGGCATATTATCTTTCAGATACTGTTATGCTGACGATAGCTGTAATTTTAGTTATTATACCTCTAAGGCGTGCAAATGGTCAACAGGTCTTTTTTCATTCCTCTGATTATGGTATACTTTCTTTTATATTCGGATTGAAAAGAAAAATCGTTTTATTCTTTCTTCCGAACAATCTAAGATATGGAGAATTTATCATGGCTTTTGACGGAATCGTCGTGGCAGCACTTGTCCACGAACTCAAAGAAAATTTAACAGACGGACGAATTGCGAAAATTGCTCAGCCCGAAACAGACGAGCTGCTTCTTACGGTCAAATCCCCCCGCGGACAGCTCCGCCTTCTGA
>CAJLUP010000100.1 GCA_905209865.1 uncultured Lachnospiraceae bacterium | reverse complement strand
CGATTGACATCCGGCACATGGACTTCTTTTTCTGTCAGATCCACTTCCGGAGTCAGATTCTTCAGATCCATCCTTTCAACAATTTCTCTTAACTCAATTCCTCGTCCCATATATTTCCCTTCCTTTCGCTTTCAGCACTCTTCTCTTCGATGCCTTCGCTTTTTTTGATTTATATACCGCTCGCTGTTTCTATCATATCATGTATGAAAAAAATTGTATACTGCCTGCGCCGCCTTTTCGTTCATAGATGGAATCGCAGCAAGTTCTTCTTTTTCAGCCGCCTTTATAGCATCCAGACTTGCATAATGGCGCATAAGCGCTTTTCTTCTCGCAGGTCCAATCCCTTCTATATCGTCCAAAATCGAATGCACCTGTCCTTTTCCTCTAAGCTGACGATGATATTCGATGGCAAACCGGTGAGCTTCATCCTGAATCCGTGTAATAAGACGGAACGCTTCAGAATTTTTTTCAATCGAGATCTCCTCATTCTGAAAATATAATCCTCTCGTTCGGTGGTAATCATCTTTCACCATTCCGCATACCGGAATATTCAAATGCAGTTCCTCCAGTACTTGAAGCGCCACATTGACCTGTCCTTTTCCGCCGTCCATCAGGATCAGATCCGGAAATACCGTAAACTTCCCAAGTTCGCCGCTTTCTTCCCGTTCTTTCAATCCATGTGTAAAGCGCCTGGTCAAAACCTCCCTCATACTTCCATAATCATCCGCACCCTGGATTCCTTTAATTTTAAATTTCCTGTAATCATTTCGTTTCGGCTTTCCCCGCTCATAGACAACCATAGATCCGACCGACTCGAATCCGTTTGTATTTGAAATGTCATAAGCTTCCATACGCCTGATCTTTGAAAGACCGAGTAAAGATTCAATCTCCTTTACCGCTCCGATCGTACGGCCTTCTTCCCGGCGCATTCGCTCTTTGTCCTTGCTTAAAACGAGCTTCGCATTATCAGAAGCCAACTCTACAAGCTTTTCTTTCGTTCCTTTTTTCGGAACTTTTACCGTCACTTTCTGCCCGCGTTTTGAAGTCAGCCATGTTTCTATAAGCTCCCGGTCTTTTATTTCCTCCTGAATCATTAATTCTCTCGGAATATACGGAGTTCCCGCATAATACTGCTTAATAAAACTGTCTAAAATATCGGCTGTTTTTTCCCCATTGGAAATACGAAGATAAAAATGATCTCTTCCGATCAGCCTGCCTCCTCTGATAAAGAATACTTGAACAACCGCATCCTCACCTTCAGAAGCCGCAGCCAAAATATCCCTGTCTTCCCCGCTTGCATCTGTGATCTTTTGTTTCTGCGCAATCTTTTTTACACTGTTTATCAGCTCTCTGTACTCGATCGCTCGCTCAAATTCCAGATTCTCCGACGCCATGTTCATTTTTTCTTCCAATTCTTTTAAGATCGCATCGTAATTTCCGTTCAGGAACTTTAACACTTCCGTAATCGCCTTCCCATATGCCTCCTGTGAAAGATATCCCTGACACGGCGCATCGCATTGCTTGATATGATAGTTCAGACAAGGACGTTCCTTCCCGATATCTTTAGGCAGATTCCGGTTACAGCTCCTTACATGATACAATTTATGAATGAGATCAATCGTATCTCTGACCGCCAGCGCACTCGTATAAGGTCCAAAATATTTTGCCTTATCTTTCACCATCTTTCTTGCCAAAAGTACACGCGGGAAAGGCTCATTCACCGTCACCTTGATAAACGGATATGTCTTATCATCCATCAGCATCGTATTATATTTCGGATGATGCTCCTTGATCAGATTACATTCTAAAACAAGCGCCTCCAGTTCCGAATCTGTCACGATATACTCAAATCGTCTGATGTGAGTCACCATCTGTTCGATCTTGACCCCTTTATTCCTGCTGCTCTGAAAATACTGGCGCACCCGGTTTTTTAAACTGATCGCCTTGCCGACATAAATGATCTGATCCCGCTCGTCATGCATAAGATATACACCTGGTCTTGCGGGAAGTTTTTTCAATTCTTCCTGTATGTTAAAATTATTATTTTCCATAAATTTAATTATACTTGCCGTGCACAAAAAAACAAGGAAAATTTCTTTCTCCATCCCTTCTTAACGAAGAAAATCCTTCCCTAAAGTCCGCCCATGTTCTATATTTAGAAGCGCTGCTTTCCTCTCAATTCCTCCTGCATATCCTGTCAATTTTCCATCTGCTCCGATCACTCTGTGACACGGAACGATCACCGACACCGGATTGTGCCCTACCGCATTTCCGACTGCCTGAAAAGCCACTCTTTTTCCGCCTCTTTCAGCCTCCATTCTTCCCGCAATCTCCCCATACGTCATCGTCTGCCCGTAAGGGATCGCACAAAGGATCTTCCACACTTCTTTTTGAAAATCAGTTCCTTTCAGATGAAGCGGGATCTGCTCCTTTGGCTCTTTTCCCGAAAAATAAAGATCCAGCCATTTTTTTACATCATAAAAAAGAGGAATCTCCACTTCCTCATTCTCTTGTCCCAGACAACAGGCAAAATATTTCTGCCCTTCAAACCACAACCCGGTCAATCCGATTTCATCTGCAGCCAGCAGGATCTTTCCTAGCGGTGACACATAACAACTTATATATTCCATCCTCTCTCCCTTTCCCCTTCATAGAAAAAGGACTGCTCTGCCGCGTGATAAAGCGGAGAACAATCCTTTCCGTCCTATTTTCTTAACAAGATTCCGTTCCGTCGGAAAACGTATTTTTTTCTTCTGACGATACCGTTTTATCTTCCTGCACCGTATTTTCTTTCATCGCAATTCTTCCACGATCTTCTGTTTTCGGCGCCTCTCCCTCTTCCGGCTCAGGAATTCCTTTCACCTCTCTGAAAATCTTCATAAACTCTTTTCCGGTGATCGTTTCCTTTTCAATCAGAAACGCCGCAATCTTATCAAGAGCTTCCCGATTTTCCGAAAGAAGCCTCTTCGCTTCTGTATAAGCAGACTTAAGCATCTTCATTACTTCTTCATCGATCTCTCCGGCTGTCGCCTCACCGCAGTTGAGCACTGCCCTGCCGTCCAAATACTTGTTCTGAACAGACTCAAGTCCCATCAATCCGAAACGTTCTGACATTCCGTACTGCGTAATCATCGCGCGGGCAATCTTTGTCGCCTGCTCAATATCGTTGGATGCCCCTGTCGTCACCGTATCAAACACGATCTCTTCTGCCGCCCGTCCGCCAAGCGCAACAACGATCATTGCTTCCAGTTCTTTCTTTGTATTCAGGAATTTCTCTTCTTCCGGAGTCTGCATCACATAACCGAGCGCGCCCATCGTTCTCGGAACAATCGTAATCTTCTGTACCGGTTCTGTATTTTTCTGAAGCGCAGTGACAAGTGCATGCCCAACCTCGTGATAAGAAACGATCTTGCGTTCCTCTTCACTCATAATACGGTCTTTCTTTTCTTTTCCGACCAGAACAACTTCAACCGCCTCAAACAGATCTTTCTGACTGACAACCTGTCTTCCATGCTTTACCGCATTGATCGCAGCTTCATTGATCATATTCGCCAAATCCGATCCGACAGCGCCGGATGTCGCAAGTGCGATTGCTTCCAGATCTACGCTTTCATCCATACGGACGTCTTTTGCATGTACTTTCAAAATATCGACGCGGCCTTTTAGATCCGGCTTATCAACAATAATCCGTCTGTCAAAACGACCCGGACGAAGAAGCGCAGGATCAAGGATCTCCGGACGGTTTGTCGCTGCCAAAATCAAAAGACCTTTATTCGTATCAAACCCGTCCATCTCGGCAAGAAGCTGATTCAGAGTCTGTTCTCGTTCGTCATTTCCGCCCATCGCCGTATCACGTGTCTTTCCGATAGCATCAATCTCATCGATAAACACAATACACGGAGCCGACTGCTGCGCCTGTTTAAAAAGATCACGAACACGAGATGCTCCGACACCGACATACATTTCTACGAAAGCCGAACCGGACAAAGAGAAGAAAGGAACTTTCGCCTCACCTGCCACCGCTTTTGCCAGAAGGGTCTTACCTGTTCCCGGAGGGCCTACAAGAAGCGCTCCTTTCGGAAGTTTCGCTCCGATACCACTGTATTTTCCCGGATTATGCAGGAAATCCACAACTTCCTGAAGCGATTCTTTCGCCTCATCCTCTCCTGCCACATCCCGGAAAGTCACCCCGGTTTCTTTTTCCATGTACATCTTGGCATTGCTCTTTCCAATGCCCATCATTCCGCCGCCTTTGTTCATCCGTTTCATCATATATGTGAACAGCCACACCATAAGCAAAAGGGGCAGGATTACCGTAATAAACATCTCAAAAAACAACTGTCCAATCGTATCCGGAATCTCACTTTTAAATTCGACACCCGCACGGTCAAGTTTCGTCACAAGCGTATCGTCATCGACATACCCCGTATAATAATCAGGAGCATGTTTCGCGCCTTCTTTCTTAACTGTCGGCATCTGGCTTCTCATTCTTGCCATCGCCTCTTCGAACGGACTTAAGAGACCTTCTTCTTCCGCCTTTTCAACAGCTTTCTCCCTCTCTTCTTCTCTTGCTTTGTCCGTCAGCGTGATGTAAATCTTCTCACTGTCTAATTTTACTTCCTTCACTTTATGTTCTTTCACAAGAGTAAGGAATTTGTCATAACTGATCTCCTTTTGGTTCGTATTTCCCATAACAGAAAACAATCCGAAAACTACAAAAGCTACCAGCAGGGTCGTTATAAGCACAATGCCCAAACCCTGCCGGTTATTATTCGGATTATTTTTATTATTCTTCTTATTCTGGTTGTTATCCATCCTGTTCCTCCTCAAAATCTTCAGCGCCAATGCACAATATGCATGGCGTTATTACCATTATAAGTACAGCTTTTGCATAAATCAATAAAAAGATTATGAAAATATTGTAAAACAGGCAGATTTTATAGTATACTGAGTACGAAATATGTCCTGCGGAAAATCTTTTCCCTCAGGATAAAAATGAACGAAAAAGTGGAGAATAAGAAAATGAGAATCGGTTTTGACAATGAAAAATATCTAAAAATGCAGTCCGAACACATCCGAAACCGGATCGGAAAATTTGACAACAAACTTTATCTGGAATTCGGAGGTAAACTGTTCGATGATTATCACGCTTCCCGTGTGCTTCCGGGATTCGCTCCTGACAGTAAACTTCGCCTCTTAAAAGAATTAAGTTCTCAGGCAGAGATCGTCATCGTCATCAGCGCCAAAGACATCGAGAAAAATAAGATCCGTGGAGATCTCGGTATCACATACGACACAGAAGTTCTTCGCCTGATCCAGACATATAAAGATCAGGGTTTATATGTAGGAAGTGTTACAATCACTCAATTTTCCGGTCAGGAAAGCGCAATCCTGTTCAAGAACAGACTGGAGAAACTGCAGATTCCGGTATATCTCCATTATCTTATTCCGGGATATCCGTCCAACGTTCCGCTCATCATCAGCGAAGACGGCTATGGAAAAAACGATTATATCAAAACAAGCAGACCTCTTGTCATCGTTACAGCTCCCGGACCGGGCAGCGGAAAAATGGCAACATGCCTTTCCCAGCTTTACCACGAACATAAAAGAGGGATTCTCGCAGGTTATGCAAAGTTTGAGACATTCCCTGTATGGAATCTCCCGCTTAAACATCCGGTCAACCTTGCATATGAAGCTGCAACAGCTGACTTGAACGATGTGAATATGATCGACCCATTCCACCTTGAGGCATATGGCGAAACAACTGTCAACTATAACCGCGACGTCGAGATCTTCCCTGTGTTAAATACGATCTTTGAAAAGATTTACGGAGAAAGTCCTTACAAATCTCCTACCGATATGGGCGTCAACATGGCCGGAAACTGTATTTGCGATGATGAGGCCTGCCGTGAAGCCTCCAAACAGGAAATTATCCGCCGCTATTTCGATGCGCTGAACGCTCTTGCCAAAGGCAGCACCTCAGACAAAGAAGCGCAAAAAATCGAACTTCTCATGAATATGGCAGGAATTACCGCCGCAGACCGAAAAGTGGCGGTTAAAGCATTAGAACGTGCGAAAGAGACAAACGGTCCTGCTGCCGCGCTTGAACTGCATGACGGAAGAATCATCACCGGAAAGACAACGAATCTTCTCGGAGCAAGTGCAGCCCTTCTTTTAAATGTACTGAAAGTACTTGCCGGCATCGATCACGAAGTACACATTATTTCACCGGAGTCAATCGAACCGATCCAGAAACTGAAAGTCGATTATTTAAAGAGCAAAAACCCACGACTTCATACAGACGAAGTTCTCATCGCTCTTTCCGCAAGCGCAGCCACGAATCCGCAGGCGCGCCTCGCTCTTTCTCAGTTGCCTGAACTTGCCGGATGTCAGGCACATACATCTGTCATGCTGTCAGATGTGGATATTAAGATTTTCAAAAAATTAGATGTTCAACTTACTTCCGAAGCAGTATACGAACATACATTATAAAATTTTAAAACGTTATTTCAAAGGGGCTGTTGCAAAATAGATGAGTAATCATCTATGGAGCAATAGCTCCCTTT
>CAJLUP010000099.1 GCA_905209865.1 uncultured Lachnospiraceae bacterium | reverse complement strand
GATCTTACTAAAATTGCCGAAATGGTTTATGGTGTGACAGATGAGGTTACCAAATTGGGCTACAGTATCATAGCAGAAGAATGGGAATCGTATGATGAACTGTTGCGGAAACGAAAAGAATTACGTCAAGGTTGGCATATTGTTCGAAGAGATGAGACTTCTTTGCTGACAAGTCTCGGAGAAGTTGTCTATCATAAAACTTTATTTAAAAATGTTGCTACTGGTGAATCCTGCTATCTTTTGGATCAAATAATGGGGTTAGAACACCATGCGAGAATTACAGAGGATGCAGAAGCTAGAATCTTAAAAGAAGCATCTGAGAGTAGTTATAGAAAAGGTGGTGCGAATGCCAGTATAAATGGGGATTCCATAAGCAAGGAATCTGTTATGAATAAGCTGCATAGATTAGAGTTTCCAGTTATAAAAGCTGCTAAGGAAAAGAAAGAATTAAAAACGATTTATATCGATGCGGATGAAGATCATGTATCACTTCAATGTTTAGAGCATAAAGGAGATATTAAAAAACCACGTATTAATACGGTAATGCCTCGGATTATTTACGTATATGAAGGTGTTGACACAGATGAGAAAGGACGCCCGAAACTTATAAATACAAAATATTTTGGTGGAGTTTATGATGGAAAGGACGCGATCAGTCAGCTTTGGAACGAAGTGTTAGATTATCTGAATGATGCATATGACATGGATACAGTTGATCGAGTTTATATCAATGGAGATGGAGCTGCATGGATACGTAGAGGAGAAAAGGTCATCCCGAAGGCGCGTTTTTCCCTGGATAAATATCACATGCACAAATATATCATAGCAGCTACGTCACATCTTGAAGGTTCTGCCGATGATGCTAGAAGTGAACTATATAGAGCAATCCATAAAAAGAAAAAATGGATGGCTGAAGGAACATTTAACCGGATCATAAGTATTACGGATAAAGAAACAAAACAAAAGGCAGTTGAAAATGCTAAAGCATATATTCTTGGGAACTGGTCAGGAATTATGAATTCTATGAAATCAAAAGATACCAATGTGTGTTGTTCAGCAGAAGGGCATGTCAGCCATGTATACGCTGATGGAATGAGTTCAAGACCTATCAGCTGTGAAAGTTCACGTTGAATTTCACAGCTCTTAGTGTATAATATAAATAGCAGATTTCCGGTAAATTTGAGAATCTCCAGATGTTTCCGGGAATGGGATCAGATCTTTCCAAACGAGTCAGCTTTAGGATAGACTATAAATATGCGGTATATAAATGGTCAGGTTGTAAGTTTAGTCCTTCGCCGAAAGGCGAGGGGCTTTTTCCATATTTCCGCAGAGAAGATGGAACAAGCATTTGTGAAAAAGCGGGGATAGCAGCAGGAAAATTGTCAGATATAGCAGCAGTTGAAACTCTTTTTTGGGAGGGGGATAAGTGGATGGAAATAGCATTGCATTATGAGAAAAAGGGAAGTGGCGAACCGTTTCTTCTTTTGCATGGGAACGGAGAAGATAGTTCTTATTTTAAAAATCAGATCGAGTATTTCAGCAGTAAATATTGTGTAATTGCTTTGGATACAAGAGGTCACGGCGCATCACCGAGAGGTTCGAAACCGTTTACCATAGAGCAGTTTGCCTGTGATTTATATGATTTTATGTTAGAGAGTGGACTTTCCAATGCGATTATTTTGGGATTTTCAGATGGTGCAAATATTGCGATGAAGTTCGCGATGAAGCATCCTGATATGGTGAAGGCTTTAATTTTAAACGGAGGGAATCTAAATGCAAAGGGCGTAAAAGGAACGACGCAGATTCCGATTGAGATCGGATATCGGATTGCGAGGCTGTGTTCCGCCAAATCAGCAAGGGCAGAACGAAATGCAGAAATGCTGGGGCTTATGGTGAATGATCCTGACATTACACCGGAGGAACTGGCGAAAATAACAGTTCCGACACTTGTTATCTGTGGAACAAAGGATATGATCAAGGAATCACATACAAAAGAAATTGCAGAAAATATATCAAATGCGAAACTGGTTATGATCGAGGGAGATCATTTTATTGCCAATAAGCGCTATGAGAAATTTAATCACGAAGTTGATGATTTTTTGAAGAAAATTTGCAAGAATTAAATCATCAAAAGAATTCTAAATAGTCGGATTTTTTGTGCGGCTGCAGAAAAGGAGTAGTATAAAAAATACAGTTTATTTTTGCTCATGCATTGTGTTATGATATATCCTAACAGTATCGGGATATGAGGGGATACTAAACGGGGAGGCGGAAAGGTCTCAAGTAAAAATCTGTTTGAAACTGCGAAAGGCAAGATGCAGAGAACAGGGAACATCGGAGGAAGATAGGTAACAATGTCAAAATTCTATGATGAGGTTATGAAAGTAATCAGGCAGGATGATCGTTTCTTTTCAGAGGAAGGTGTTTTGCTTAAGAATGCTTTGTATGAAGCTGCAATGCATATGGATCGTAATCTTTTGAAACTTTTATTGAGCAGCGATGTTACAAAAGATCATTTTTTTGTTATGGTTGACGAAGTTGCCGTGTTTGATAAAGTCGCGTTTGGATGGCTGATCAATAATCGTGAATTTTTCCCGGATTCATATACGCGGTTTAAGAATAAGATTGGTTTGACAGATTCAGACGGGGATTTGATATCTGCATCTAATGATGTGGAGCTGGTTTTTCCGTATAAGGACTGTGTGCTGGAAGGCGGACAGACAAAGGAAGATCAGAAACGTTCTGAAATATTTTATAATGCCGCGCTGGCGCCGGATGAAGTTGACAGATTGTTGTGTCCAAAGACTATTTGCGGCGCGAAGAGGTATACTGCTGCCGGCTGGAAAAAAGAGCGGGAAATCAGACCGGACGACAATCTTGTTATAAAGGGAAATAATCTGCTTGCTTTAAGTTCGATCGGAAAGAAGTATGCGAATAAAGTGCGCATGGTTTACTGGGACGTTCCTTATAATACCGGGTCGGACAGTTTTGGGTATAATGACAGATTTTCCAGAAGCAGTTGGCTGTTATTTATTAAGAACAGGGTTGAAAAAGTATTGCCGATGATTACAAACAACGGCGGTGTATTTTTGATACAATGCAGTTTCCATCAATATTCGTATTTAAAAGTATTGCTTGATGAGATCATCGGGAATTATGTTATGACATTTAATGTTCTTGTAAGGCATCCGGATAGAACGCTTACAGGAGATAAAGAATTTAATGATGTTGTTGAGTATGTGCTTGTATATTCGAAAAGTTCTGATTTTAAGATGCCCAAAAAGGAAGAAGAGAAAAGGGTCGATGATTATCAATGGGTTGTAAACGAACTGTCGGAAGGAACTCCGGTTGAGTTTGACGGAAGGAAGGGAAGGGTATTTCTTCCCGATGAATACGAGATGAAAAAGACGAAGCCTTCGAAAGAGAACTTTAAAGTGATGACAGTTCGAGGCTCGATAAAAGAAAAAGTTTCATCAGGAAGATTTTATGTGAAATATTTACAGCCGTTGGAAAGTTCCTATCCTGCAAAAACGCTTTTTAAGGTGGACGATATCGGAGATGATATGTATGATTATCGTTATTTTTATCTTCCGCCGGAAGGCAATAAAAACGGAGCGTACTTGCAGGGAATGCCGACTTCATCAAAGGTGACTTATAAACCGTATCCTAATTTTTTGGATTTTGTTCAGAGCTATAATGTTGTGAATGATGAAGGAAATGTTGAGTTTAGAAATGGGAAAAAACCGGAAGATTTGTTAGCGTTTCTCATGAGTATTTTTACGGTGGAAGGCGATCTGGTATTAGATGCTTTCGGCGGTTCGGGAACAACGGCGGCAGTTGCGTTAAAAATGAACAGACAATTCATTATCTGTGAGCAGATGGATTACATAGAACAGATAACGGTGAAGCGGATTCATGGTGTTCTTCAGGGCAAAGAAAATGATCTGCTTGCGGAGTATGAGTATGACGGGAGCGGTTCGTTTGTTTATTTTGAATTGGCAAAAGCGAATCAAATATTTGCTGATCGGATCATGGATTCGACGGAAGAGGAATTGCCGCTGATTTTTAATGATATGGCGGAGAGCGGATATATAAGTTATAAAATAAATCCGAAAGATATTGATCTGTCTTCAGAAGACTTTCATAAGCTTACTGTCGATGAAAAGAAAAGATTTTTGATGGAGCTGTTGGATTTAAATCAATTATATGTAAATTATTGTGATATTGACGACGAATCGTATGCCGTCAGCGAAGAGGATAAAATGGTTTCGAAATCTTTCTACGAGGGGGTGTAAGATGACCTTTTTATATGAAAAAATCGAGGGACTGCGGGATGCCGGATATATCGAAGAAATGCCCTCTTTTATTGAGGAAAATCTGAATTCGAACTTTGAATTAAGGCCGTATCAGAAAAAAGCTTTTGAAAATTTTGTAACATATTACAATAGCAAATTGCGGACATATCCGACCCAAACATTATTCCATATGGCTACCGGAAGCGGCAAAACATTGATAATGGCAGGGGTGGTTTTATTTTTGTACCGGCAGGGGGGCAGGGAGTTTTTGTTTTTTGTAAATCTTTCGAATATCGTAAGAAAGACGAAGGATAATTTCCTGAATAAATCTTCCGGCAAGTATCTGTTTGCAGAAGATCTTATGATAGACGGAGAACATGTATCGGTGAATGAGGTTCGCAATTTCCAATATAGTGACGATAATGCGATCAATTTATGTTTCACGACAACGCAGAGTCTGCATATGGATATGTGGACGTCGAAAGAAAACGCGCTGTCGTTGGATGATTTTTCGGGGCAGAAAGTCGTTCTTATATCGGATGAAGCACATCATCTGAATGTGGAGACATTACAGGGGAATACTGCGAAAATGAATGCTGCCGAAGAAGAGTCGTATCATAGTTGGGAGTCGACTGTTCGCTATATTTTTGAAGCAAACAAGGAGAACGTGCTGTTGGAGTTTACGGCGACTTGTGATACGGAAAATCCGCTTCTGGCAGCTTCGTATTCCAATAAAATTATATTTGATTATCCGTTATACAAATTCAGAGCAGACAGGTATTCGAAAGAGATTCTTACATTAAGAAGTGACATTCCTTTATTAGACAGGGAATTGCAGGCTGTTATTTTGAGTCAGTACCGGCTGAAAGTTTTTCAGGAACACCGTATCTTTATGAAGCCGATCGTTTTATTCAAAGCGGCAAAAATTGCGGACAGCAAGACGCAGATGCAGGAGTTCTGCAATATGATTAAAAATTTGTCTGCATCTGATATAGAGAGGATCTTTACTTCGTCTGGCAGCAGTGTGATGCATACGGTACAGTCGTATTTTTCAGACAGAAATATTACTTACGATGAATTGGCGCAGGAGCTGCGGGAAGATTTTTCCGAAGCGCATGTGGTGTCGGTAAATGACGACAAAGAAGCGGAGGAACAACAGCTTTTATTGAATTCTTTGGAAGATTACGGCAACCCTTACAGAGCGATATTTGAGGTGAAGAAACTTGACGAAGGATGGGATGTACTGAATCTGTTCGATATCGTCCGGCTTTATGAAACGCGGGATTCACGGAATGGAAAACCGGGAAAATCAACTGTTTCAGAGGCGCAGCTCATCGGGCGAGGCGCCAGATACTGTCCTTTTACTGTGAACCGGGAACAGTCGAAATACCAAAGAAAGTATGACAGCGATGTGGAGAATCCGCTGAGGATCTGTGAGGAATTGTACTATCATTGCCAAAACAACAGCAGATATATAGATGAATTAAAGAGCGCTCTGCGCGAGGTGGGAATTGACTTGGATAAAACGGTTACCTGTATGTATACGCTTAAAGAAGCGTTTAAAAACGATGAATTGTATAAGCAGGGAGTCGTATTTATAAATGACAGGGTTGCAAAGAGCAAAGAAGAAATTACGGGTCTGCCTTCTTCTGTCAGGGAGAAAGTGTATCGATATATTGCAAATACAGGGAAAACGGGAGAAGACACTGTTTTAGATGAAGCTGCCGCAGCAAAGGAATCGCAGGTGGAAACTTATCTGTATTCCTGTACGGTAAGCGAGATCGCAAACATGAATTACGGGATTGTGTATAAAGGTCTGTGCAAATTTGATGTATTTAAGTTCGACAAATTAAAAACATATTTTCCAAATGTCAGATCGATAAAAGAATTTGTTTTCGGGGAAGATTATTTAGGAAAGATTAAGCTTGAGATTATATCAAAAGAGGAAAGTCCATCTGCTTTGACTCTGTATGACGCATGCCTTAGCGCTTTGTCAAAGATTGCTGAAAATGTATCCAAAACAGAGGAAACATATGAAGGAACAAAAGAGTTCAAGGCACATTACATACATGATATTTTCACCGATAAAAAATGCAGCTATATCAATCCTCATGATGGCGGGATTGGTGTTTCTCAAAATGACAGTTCTGTGGACGCGGCGTATCGATTAGATCTGTCCAAAGAAGATTGGTTTGCGTTTGAAGATAATTTCGGTACTGTGGAAGAAAAAGCGTTTGTGGCGTATTTTAAATTATATGCCGAAAAGTTGAAGAAGAAGTACGATAAAGTTTACCTGCTAAGAAATGAAAGACAACTGCATCTTTATTCTTTTGACGGCGG
>CAJLUP010000098.1 GCA_905209865.1 uncultured Lachnospiraceae bacterium | reverse complement strand
GATGGAAGCTCCGGCAGAAAGGAACGGCGTGAATCAGATTATACTGACAGGGATGGTGCTCTCTACGATGCCGGTCGGCGAGTATGACCGGCGTGTTGTAATACTTACAAAAGAACAGGGAAAGATCTCGGCGTTTGCACGGGGGGCAAGACGCCCGAACAGTCCGCTTGTCGGTGCGGTCAATCCGTTTTCTTTCGGAACGTTTACGATGTATGAGGGGAGGACGTCTTACACGATACAGTCGGCGAGTATTTCTAATTATTTTGCCGAGCTGCGCGGCGATATCGTCGGAGCATATTACGGTTTTTATTTTCTTGAATTTACAGATTATTATACGAAAGAATTTAATGATGAGCGGGAAATGTTAAAACTTCTTTATCAGACGCTTCGGGCGCTGACAAATCCGCATATTCCAAACATGCTTATCCGTTACATATTTGAATTGAAAGCGTTGACGATCAACGGACAGGCGCCGCAGGTATTTCAGTGTATGACTTGCGGAAATAAAGAAAGGTCTGCCGTGTTCAGCGCGGTGAAAGGCGGACTTGTGTGCAGCGAATGTATGAAAGACGTACGGGACGGGATGAGTCTGGATCCTTCGACTTTGTATAGTATGCAATATATAGAAACAAGTACGATTGAGAAATTATATACGTTTAATGTGACAGAAAAAGTATTGACAGAACTTGGAAATGTGATGAGCCGGATGACGGATATATATGTCGGAAAGCGTTTTAAATCACTGGAAATATTAGAGACTCTTATTTGATGTGGTGTATTTCGGAACGGGGATTGTGCTTAGATTTCAGAAGTCTGAGACAAAAAAGTGAAAGAAAATAATAAAGGAAGAGAAGAAAGCGTAAGGTCAAATGAGAATAGCGATATGTGAAGATGAAGAATTTATACAAAATTCGATTGAAAAAAATGTAGAGAAATGTTTAGAAATAACAGGGATGGCAGGAAAATGTGAATGCTTCGTGTCTGCCGAAGAATTGCTTGAGAAAGGAAATATGCCATATGCACTGTATATTCTTGACGTTGAGATGAAGAAGCTGAGCGGACTGGAATTGGCAGAACATATCCGAACAGAGGATAGAAATGCGGTGATCATTTTTATGACAAATCATAGTGAGATGATGCAGAAAGCATTCGACGTGCAGGCGTTCCAGTATCTGGTGAAACCGATCGATGAAGAGACTGCATGTCGTACGATCGTGCGCGCGTTGCATACGATTAAAGAAAGAACAAATTGTATTCAATTTACAGATAAAACGAAAGATTTTATTTTCTATTATGATGAGATTGAGTATATTGAAAGCCGCAGAAGAAAAATTATTGTACATACAGAGAGCGGAGATCATGAATTTTACGGAAGATTAGATCAGATTGAGGACGAGATGAAAGGTTCGATGTTTGTGAGAATACATAATTCATATCTCATTAATATGGAAAAATTAAAAGAAGTGGAGAGGGAAAAGGTAATCCTTCGATCAGGAGCGGAAGTACCGATTGCAAGGAGTTATAAGAAGAACTTCAACATAGTATATCAAAATTTTATTTTGATGAAGAAATGGGGAAGACGTAGATGATGGAATATGTATGGAGTATAGTCAATAGTTTAATAAGCTATTTATTTGCCTTGTGCTTTTTTAAACCGAAAAGGATTGTGGGAAACCGAATTGATTTTGCAATATTAATCGTGATAGCAGCAATAGCATCTTTTATAAATCACTATTTTGCAAACAGGAATGTTAATCTGGTTGTGTCAATTATTTTTATCGTAGTTGTACTTGGATTTTTTGAAGGAAATTGGAAGAGGAAACTATTTGTAGGAAGTTCTTATTTTGCATTTGTAATTACGATTGAAGGAATTGTTGCGTTGAGTATTGGATATTTTTTTCATATCGAAGCATCCGAAATGCCGAAATTGGACAGCAGTATCACACAGTTTTTTCAACGTTTTCTTACAGAACTGCGGCTGATCCTCGTGCTTGTCCTGTATTTTTTCAGTAGGCGTAAGAAAAATACGCCGGAGAGAAAGGTGCAGAAAAGCATTCTGATCATTCCGATATTAAGCGCTGTTTTGATTATCTATCTTTATGAAGTACAGATTATGAAAGAATCAACCGATCTGATTTTCGGTTGGATCGTGACAGTGATTGTCGGTGCGATTAATATAATTACATATATTCTTTTCCGAAAGCAGGAGCAATATCATATCGCAGAAGGCGAGATGAAAAACCGATTAAAAGAATATGAATATCAAAAACTTCATTACGAACAGGTGGAGCAGCATCAACAGGAAATCCGGAAGATCCGGCATGATATGAAAAATCAGATTGCAGGAATATACGGATATCTTGAAACAGGAGAGCTTGAAGAAGGAAAGCGGGAAATACGAAGTATTTTGAAGCAGTTAGAAAAGGCAGAGCAGAAATTATTTACCGCGAATGCAGTTGTAAACGGAATCTTGAATATGAAGTATGCAGAAATCGAGGCGAAAGAGATTCATGCCAAGTTCGATGTAAAGCTGCCGGAAAAGTTGGAAATTTGCGGTACAGATTTAGGAATCTTGTTCGGAAATATATTGGATAATGCGATTGAGGCATGTATGTTTTGCAAAAAAGAAAAATGGATCGATCTATTTGTTATATACCAAAATAAAGGGGTTGTAATCTGCTGTAAAAATTCATGCAGCGAGACAGTGTCAGATCTTCATACGAGGAAAGCAGATAAACAGAATCATGGACTTGGATTGTCGAGTGTAAAGCAAATAGCAGAAAAATATAACGGAGACGTTCGATGGGAATCGGAGAAAGATAGTTTCACATTGAATATAAACTTGTGGGAAACGGGCGAGAAATAAACAATATATAGAATATATAGGAAAAATACAGCGGTATTCGAAGAGAGTATGCGCTGTGTTTTTCTTTTTTTGAATCTTTTATGGAAGGAGTGAAAAGGTTTCTTTGCGATTTGTTTTTTGTTATAAAGGTCCAAAACAGAGAAATGTCAGAGAAAATAGCGAGGTGAAGTGCAAGTTATTACAATAAACCATGCATTTTGTTACAAGTTGAAAAAATTCAAAGAAAAATAGTGTATAATCAGAACTGTAAAAAATAGTTCAAACAAAAGAGGAAAGAGGACAAATGATTGGGAAAGTGATTTATAAAAGATGGTTGAATTTTTTAGTTATCAGCTCAGGTATTGTCACGAAGTTCATTATGATAGGCAAATGCTCATGGATTCTTTATCAAGAAGAAATTCCGAAAGATGCGGTGAAACTGAAAGATGAAAAACAGAAGTAAAGATCGGTTTGAAGGAATTGTTGAGCAGTTTATAAAAAATGATCTGATCGCACGGGAAGAATACTCTTATTATTTATATGGATTGAAACATTTGGAAATCTTAAGCTTGACAACGGGCGGCGTGTTATTGATTGGCATACTGTTAAAGGAGATATTGTTTACAGTCGTATTTCTAATTACATTTTCGCTATTAAGAATCGGGTGGAAAGGAATACATGCAAAAACAAAACTAAGATGCTTTTGTTATTCTTTGCTGATCTTCTTAAGTGGGATCTATGTGAAGGATCAGGCGGTTCATCGGATGAATCTGTTGGAAGCGGCGGCGTGTACAGGAGTTCTGGTGGTGATTTTATTTTTCACCGCATTGAGAAGGTATCGAATCAGCAGGGAGTCAAGCGGATGGAAAAGATGTATTTGGATATTAGGAGTTGTCGGTTTGGCGGTGGCGTCAGGCATCTTCGCTAGAAATGAGACTGTGGTGTGCGGAATCGGATATGCCTGTTTCACAATGGTGTTACTTCAGTTTATTGATGTAGTGAGGACATGGGAATGAAAAAGAGAAGAATTATAATAGCAGTTATAAGCATTATTGTAGTTGCGGCGATGGTGTTATTCGATATGTTGTATATGAAAAAGGATAAAAAAGAGGAATCTGTATTTACAACTGGTTACAATGTCAATGAGAAAAAGATCAGTTTGCGGGAAATAACTGTTGAAGATTTTGAAAATTATATGGAAAATAAAGAAACTTTTACAGTTATTATTGGAAGAGACGATTGTCCCCAATGCCAAAAATTAAAATCTTTTATAGAAGATACAGATAGGGAACTCCCAAATCCAGTATATCTTAAATATACAATCGCTGAAAAGGAAGTTTTTTTACCTAAGATTGAAAAATATTTTGATAATATAGAAATGATACCATATTATGCAATAATACAAGAGGGAAAAATAATTAAAACCGGTCAAGGATTTGAGTCTGAAAATGATTTCAAGGATTTTTTAAACAATATTTAAATTTTTAGTTTTATTATGTTATCCTGCGAAATAAGCTGTGAGGAGTGATGCCAATGGAAATATTATTTTGAAACGAAAATATATCACATAAATTTTATTAGGAGGTGACACATTATGAAAAAGAAAACTTTAATTAGTCGAATGATATCGTTTGTTCTTATAATAGCATTCGTGTCTTACATTTTATTACCGCAATATATGGTAGTGGCACAAAATAATAGTTGTGATTCTTGCACTATTGGATCAAAACCTCAAATTGAATCTATGGATCTAGATGATTATGGAAATCTAGTGAAAAGATTTGATACAGGAGTTGAAGTTATCTATTACAGAAATGGTGAAATTATCATTAATGATTATACACATGTTTTTACAAATAAAGTCGAGACAACTTCAGAGTATCGGATAGCAGGCGAGACAGTGATAGGAATTGTATCTATAATTTATGGGGCTTGTGGTATTGTAGAACTTATACATCCGCATCATCTTAATCCTTGTAAGGTTATTGTTGATTATGTGTATGCGGGGACAGGAGGACCACCTGACGGAAAATATGAGGTGTATGCAACCTATGTGCCGGGCTACATCCCAGGATGTGAACCACGACATTCCGCTCCTTGTAATGCAGGATATTATCGCTATAGGACCGTGAAGATAGGGTGATGAAAAATGAAAGGGCTAAAACCAAACAAATACAAAGCAGGTGTTCTAGTTGCTTTAATATTATTATTTATTAACGATTGGTTATATACAAGAGAATATATGAATTATGAAAATCACGCATTTCTAACAATAGGAATTCTTGTTCTTAATTTTTATTCTCTTTATAAATGGATAAATGAAAAAAATTAAGGTAGAGTGAATGAGAGTTATCCGATTTTGCAGGATTGAAATTTATAATTCAGATATACTAGAATACAGCTGGGAGGAATGTATTTGGCAACAAGGCAAAAGTGCAAAACAACTGATTGTCATGAGCTTTATTTTAGGAATAAAAGTGGTTGAGATGTATTCCCCGTCTTTCAATGGTTGGGATATTTTAGGCGCAGCTCTTAATACATAGTTGAGTATAAAAAATAATTAAAAAAAAATTAAATATTCAGGCTGTTTTATAGTAAAATGCATAGCTTTGATTTATAATTAACAGAGAGATCTGGTTAAAAGACTTAAGGTGAAAAAGACTATAAAACAGCCTTACTGTATATGATTGATTTTTAGTAATTAAGGGGGAATACCATTATGAAAAGAAGACGTTTTATATCATTTGTATTCGTATTAATCTTGTGTTTTGGAATGATCGGATGCGGAAAGGAAAAGAAAGCTACTACATCTGACAAATTCCAATCAGATTATATGAAAATATGGGGTGGTACGACAGTAGAGGAAGGGGATTTTAGAGTTATAAACGGACTTCTATATTATATTGATTTTGAAACGATGGAGGGAATACCGATTTGTAATAAGCCGAATTGTCGTCATATATCATGGAAAGAAGATCGTAATACAAAATGTGATGCGGCAAATATAGATATTAGTACAGTATTTCCGTATGAAGGAAAACTATACGGATTTCGTTCTCTTTCTGATGGCGGCAGTGAATTGGTCGTATCTGATTTAGATGGGGGAGACTGGAAATCAAAGGGCATGTTTATTACAGCCGAAGAAATTTTTCAAGGCGGGGATGTCGTGGGAAATCAGATGTTTTTTTTAAAGGATGTAGTGGTAAGACCCGAAGATCATATCACAGAAATGAGAACGGATACAGTAATGTGCGTATTGAATTTTGATACGATGGAACTAAAAGAACTTCGCAGAGAAAAGGGTGTTTTTTCTATTCAATTTTTAGGAGGAACGAAAGATTATCAGATCTATTCAGTACAAGAAGAGAATGGAATCAAATGCTATCAGTTTGACTATGATGAAGAGGAGTCAAAAGAAATCTCTTTGAAAAACAGAACACAGTCTGTTGTAAAAGCAGATGAGACAGGATTTTATTATAATAGTGGAATTGATTATCCGAAAGAAGTATATAAACACGATCTTGAAACCGGTGAAAATGAAATTTGTATAAGTGAAGAGGAAGCGAAAGCGGCATTTGGAAAAGAGTATCTACAATTAATAATATGGGATGTTTGCGAAGATGGAATTCTATTTCATTTAGTGGATGAAAAAGAGGGGGACGTGTTTTGGAAAGAATCAAAAAGTGGAGAAATAAAAAGACTTTACTTGGAAGAAAATTTGCCGAAAAAGAATTCCAGATTGAATAGTTTTATGTTTGGAACGGAAGACGGAATTGGTTTTTCTTATTTGCAATCTTTAGATTCGGATAATATCGGATGGTATGGATATATTAGCTGGGAAGATTTACTAGCCGGAAAGAATCATATAAAGACA
>CAJLUP010000097.1 GCA_905209865.1 uncultured Lachnospiraceae bacterium | reverse complement strand
TGCACAGATTTTGATTGTAAGAACGGGCGACAGACCGCCTGTTAAATCTTTTTGTTCAGAGAAAGAAATGTCGAAAATTTCTTTGACAGTTCCTTTCTTCTTTTTTACCGCAGAGAACGTGCGGAAATCATGAATCCCTATGAGACTGTCCGCCGCTTCTTTCATGGCGTCAAGATCTGCATTGGAAATTTTTCGATCTGGATGCGCGGTGTAATCCCTTGTGAACAGATTGCCATCAGGGGAAACGCTGATGCGGTATATATAGGTTTTTGAGACAGCATTAAGATCTGCTCGGAAACGATCGGACACAATTTCACAACTTAAGACACGAATATCTTTCGGAAGGTATTCGTTTAATTTTTCTAAAAAATATGTATCGGAAAAAGAACTCTCAGTATGAAAATTGACTGTCTGGCAGAGCGCGTGAACTTTGGGAGCTGTTTTCGCACCTGCAAAAAGGAGAACGTCTTCTCCTGTCATTTTTTTTAAAACAGAGCAAATCCGGCAGGAGACTGTTTTTGCATATCCGTCAGAGGCGGGGCGCGTCCATCCTAAATAGCGTGTTCCATCGTATTGAAGAGTCAGTTTTATATTCGGCATAAGGTACTCCTTTGCTTGGCGTATTTGTAGATCGTATTTCTGTATAATAGTGTATCGGATGAGGAGCGGAATGTACAGGGGTGATTTTATTTGCCGTTTATGATATACTGGCTACATAAAATCTGATGAGTTGAAGAATGGAGAAAAGGATGATAGAAGAAAGAAGAGTAGAAGATTCTCAAGTGGAAACAGTGCATATCGTAAGACCGAATCATCTCAATGCAGCAGGGCGTCTTTTCGGAGGTATGCTGATGCAGTGGCTTGATGAAGTGGCGGGTATGGTAGCAAAGCGGCATACGAGATCCAATGTCATTACTGCATCCGTAGATAATCTTCGGTTTATACAAGGAGCATACAAAGGCGAGATGGTTGTCGTGATCGGAAAAGCGACATATGTAGGTACGACATCTATGGAGGTGCGTGTAGATACTTATGTGGAACATATGGAAGATGGGATGCGCCGTCCCATCAACCGCGCGTATTTTACAATGGTGGCGTTAGATGAGAATGATAAACCAAAGCAAGTGCCCCGACTGGTTCTGGAGACGGAAGCGCAGCGCGCGGAGTGGAAGGCGGCGGAGAAACGCCGGGAGATGCGGATGCGGCGTAAGGAAGAAGGGTTTTAATAAAGAAACAGTCTATTTTCCGTTGTGTTTTCGGAAGAGCGAGGATGCCATATTGATCGTGCGGTCAATTTGCTCTCGCTCTTCTTTACTTTTACCTTCTTTTAAAATCTCAAGAATTAAAGTCATTTCTTCTGGGGTAAATCGAATCCCCTGTTTGTTGGCTCCGCTGATAAGCGCCATCATGACGGGTGCTAATTCTTTTCCTGATTTTCCGGAAGTCTTGGAGGCGGCGGTTTTGATCAGTTCTAATTTTATGGGATCTATATTTTTCATCGCAGGATTGTTCATCCATTCATTCATATTGACGTTCCTTTCCTTTTTGATTTTGAATTCGAAATAGTTTCTGTATGATTTCTGTCGGTTTCTGTCGGTTTGTGTCGGTTTTTATCAGTTTTTGTCATAGTTTTCGGAGCTTTCTTTGGTGTTTTCTTCCGAATCTTCTTTAACATATTCTTCGGCTTTGCATGTGCAATCTGGATCGGAGTCAGTCTGTGTCGCTGCCGTGTCATGTTCGGTATTTTGAAAAGCGGATGAAAAGAGATCGCTGTACATGCGGAATTGTTCCTGAAAATCCGAAGAAAATGCTCCGGAGAAAAGATCAGCCGGCTGGAAAGAGGCATCTTGCGGTGGCTGCATCATCTCCATAAACGCCATCATTTCTTTTAACTGAATGAGTGTGTCCAGCATCTCGGCATCTTTTGGATTCAGATAAGGACGAAGGTTGTCGATGAGATCTGTTGGAGAGGCTGCGCTTTGTCCCGTCCCTTCTTTAGAAAAAGGATCTGTCCGGCAGTCGTGTCCGAAGAGGCGGATCGTTTTTTGAAGTTCAGTAAACTTGATGAAAGAAGCCAGCATCCGACGCCCGGGAAAAGGGGTGTATGGGATGAACAGCTTCATGATCTGAAGGGGCGGTGATGTGACAAGCACATCAAAAGGTGTCATTCGTTCCGAGTGGTCTTGATCCATTTTCTGAAATGCTCCGATGTATAGCGTTGTAAATATATATGTGACTTTGTATAGAAATATGTATTATGGGAATGTTACTTTTTAGAAAATATTTCATAAAATAGTAGAGAATGGGTACAAGAAAGGAAATGAATATGTCAAGGAAATTGATTATTGACGGCAATGCGGTGTATGAGATCGATGAACAGTGTATGTTGAAAAGAAAACTTGAAAGTGAAGAGAAAATGACAAAAGAAGAAGGGAAAAAGAAAGAAGGAATGAAAGAGAAAGAAAATGAAAAATAAAAAAAGAACAATGCATACAAGAAAGATGCGCGGAAGAAACCGCGCATCTTTCTTGTATGGTGACGAGCCAAAGTCCGGGCTTGCCCGAGACCTTGGCGACCGCTTACAATCCCGGAATGTGCCTTTTGGCACTTCCGGTGATTGAAGACAGAAGGAAAATTCAGATTAGCATCCGCATCCGCAGTTCGATCCGCATCCGCCGCCGAAGCTGTTGCCGCCGCAGAAGAAAAGAAGCAGGATGATCCAAAGACAACTGTCATTTCCGCATCCGTTTCCGCATCCACTGTTCATGTTTCCGCATCCGCCGCAGCATGCAAGGAGAAGGATGATCCAAAGGCAAGAAGACATACCGTTTCCGTTTTCGCATCCGCATCCGCAGTTAGTAGCTGTTAAATCACTCATGTTAAAACCTCCGAATTAATTAGTGTTTACAGTTCTATATTATGCCGGCAGAGGAAAAGTGTTCCTGAGGGGCAAAAGTTTCGCATTGGGAATATTCTGAATAAAAAAGGATTTCTTATGAAATGGGTAAAACAATCGGTTGGATATTGGTGTGACGATATGATGACTGGGGAATATATGGGGCAGGGAATCTGTGCGGCGCTGCTGGATACAGGAGTGGCGGGGCATCCTGATCTGGCAGGGCGCATTGTGCAGTTTTGTGATTTCACAAAAGAAGAGAGTCGATCAGGTGACAACGGTTATGATGACAGTGGGCACGGAACTCATGTGTCAGGAATTTTGTGCGGAAGCGGGAAAGTGTCTTCCGGAGTATATGCGGGAATGGCTCCCAAAGCAGAGCTTGTTGTCGGTAAAGTTCTTGATAAAGACGGAAACGGAGATGTTTCTCATGTATTGAAAGGGATTGAGTGGATTTTAGAGGAGAGGAAACGGTACGGGATCCGAATTGTGAATATTTCTGTCGGTACACAACCCGGACTTGCGCAGAAACAAAAGATGATGCTGTTGGATGCGGTGGAATCTCTTTGGGACTGCGGCCTCATCGTTGTTGTGTCTGCCGGAAATTACGGACCGGAAGAAGGAACGGTCGCAGTGCCGGGAAACAGCAGAAAGGTGATTACAGTTGGCGTGCCGGACAGCAGTATTCCATATTCAAGAAAGAGCAGGAAAAGCCTGAATTATTCGGGGAGAGGTCCGACATTGGAATGTGTTGTAAAGCCGGATGTATTTGCTCCGGGAACAGGAGTCATAAGCTGTAACAGTATGTATGGGTTTACGGGAGAACATCCTTATATAATGAAGACAGGGACATCAATGGCGGCTCCGGTTGTCTCGGGCGCTGTCGCCTGCCTGCTGTCGAAATATCCTGATATGACGAATGTGGAAGTAAAGCTGAAGCTAAGAGAAGCCTGTGTAAAAATAAAAGGAACAGAAGCCGGATGGGGAATGCTTCATGTAGGGCGGTTGATGAAATGATATTTGTGAGAAAAAGATAAAGTGTAAAGAAAAAATACTTGACACAAAGAAAGGTTTCGTGTATGATTGCAGAGGTGACAAGAATGGATAAAATTTTAGAACAGGCATTATTATATGATTTTTACGGTGAACTTTTGACCGCGCATCAGAAAGAAATCTACGAACAGTTTGTGTTAGACGATCTTTCTTTAGGAGAGATCGCGGCGGATGCGGGGATTAGTCGGCAGGGTGTTCATGATATTGTGAAACGCTGCGCCAAATCACTGGAAGAATATGAACGAAAACTTCATCTCGTGGAAAAATTTCTTGCCGTGAAAGAGCAGGTATCCCGCATTGACGGGGTGCTGAAAGAGTGGGAAGAAAAGAAAGAAGATCCGGAAGAGATCATACAGCGCATCCGTAAGTTGTCGGCAACGATTATCGAAGAGTTGTAGATGCACTTATTTGCAGCTGAAAACAGAGTGTGTTTCAAATAGATGCGGAAGGAAAAGGTAGAGGAGTCAGACAATGGCATTTGACAGCTTAACAGAGAAATTACAAAATGTATTCAGAAACCTTCGCAGCAAAGGCCGTCTCACAGAGGATGATGTGAAGGCTGCGCTGAGGGAAGTTAAGATGGCGCTTCTTGAGGCGGATGTCAATTTTAAAGTCGTAAAAAAATTTGTAAAAGACGTTCAGGAAAGAGCTGTCGGTCAGGATGTTATGAACGGACTGAATCCGGGACAGATGGTGATCAAGATCGTAAACGAAGAGCTTGTGAAGCTGATGGGATCTGAGACGACAGAGATCAAGCTGCAGCCGGGAAGTGCGATCACGGTGATCATGATGGCAGGTCTTCAGGGAGCAGGTAAGACGACGACAACGGCAAAACTGGCGGGAAAATATAAATTAAAAGGAAAGAAACCGCTTCTTGTTGCCTGTGACGTTTATCGTCCGGCTGCGATCAAACAGCTTCAGATCAATGGTGAAAAGCAGGGCGTGGAAGTGTTTTCAATGGGCGATAAAAACCGTCCGGCTGATATTGCAAAGGCGGCTCTTGTCCATGCACAGAAAAACGGCAACAATATCGTAATCCTTGATACCGCGGGACGTCTTCATATTGACGAAGAGATGATGGCGGAACTTCAGGAGATCAAACAGGCGGTAGAAGTTCATCAGACGATTTTGGTTGTAGATGCAATGACAGGTCAGGATGCGGTCAATGTAGCCGAATCCTTTCATAATAAAATAGGAATAGACGGTGTGATCGTCACGAAATTAGACGGTGATACGAGAGGCGGTGCGGCGCTGTCCATTAAGGCAGTGACCGGAAGACCGATCCTCTATGTCGGTATGGGTGAGAAGCTCTCTGATCTGGAACAGTTTTATCCGGACAGGATGGCATCTCGAATTCTCGGAATGGGAGACGTACTGACATTGATCGAGAAAGCCGGCGCAGAGCTTGATGAAGAGAAAGCGATGCAGATGGCAGACAAGATGAAAAAGGCGCAGTTCGACTTTGAAGATTATCTGATGAGTATGGAACAGATGCGTAAGATGGGCGGTCTGTCAAGTATTATGAGTATGATGCCGGGTTTGGGCGGATTAGGCGGAAAGAACAAACTGCCGGATTTGGATTCGCCGGAAAATGATAAGAAGATGGCTCGTATGGAAGCGATTATATATTCAATGACCCCGGAAGAGAGAAAGAATCCGGATCTTTTGAATCCTTCCAGAAAACATCGGATAGCAAAAGGTGCAGGGGTGGATATCTCCGAAGTAAACCGCATGGTAAAACAATTTAATGAGTCTCGGAAGATGATGAAAAAACTTCCGGGCATGATGGGCGGTAAAGGTGGTAAGAAGGGCAGATTCAGACTTCCCTTTTAACACATAGATAACAAACAATAACAAAACAAATTAAGAAAGAAAAACAGAGGTGGAAAAAATGGCAGTAAAGATCAGATTAAGAAGAATGGGACAGAAGAAAGCTCCTTTTTATAGAATCGTGGTAGCTGATTCAAGATCCCCGAGAGACGGAAGATTTATCGAGGAGATCGGAACATACGATCCGACAAAAGATCCGAGCGAGTTTAAAGTAGATGAAGAGCTTGCTAAAAAATGGCTCAACAATGGCGCACAGCCGACAGAAGTAGTAGGAAAGATCTTCAAGGCAGCAGGAATCGAAAAATAAGATGTCCGCGGAGGTGCGTACAGATGAAAGAATTAGTTGAGGTGATAGCAAAAGCGCTTGTAGATCATCCTGAAGAAGTTTCTGTTAACGAAAAAGACGAAGGACGTACCGTAGTGCTTGAGCTTCATGTCGCAGAAGGCGACATGGGAAAAGTGATCGGCAAACAGGGCCGTATCGCAAAAGCAATCCGTTCTGTTGTGAAGGCGGCAGCGGCAAAAGAAGACAAAAAAGTAGTTGTCGATATTATGTAATTAAGAAAGCAAGAGGGACAGCGTTCGGTAAGAACAGCCTGCCCCTTTTCTTATATTACTTATCAGTATATAGATACGGGATGATCGCGGGAGAATGGAAGTTTCAATGCGATATTTCGTTTGATTGATAGAATTGACGTAACAGCAGGAAAAAGGTTGGAGCAAGGAGAAAAATATGGAACAGTTTTTGCAGGTGGGAGCGATTACTTCTACCCACGGTATTCGGGGTGAGGTAAAAGTGTTTCCGACGACAGACGATCCGGCGCGGTTTAAGAAACTGAAAAAAGTGATTTTAGATATGGGAAAACGACAGATTGAGATGGAGATCCAGTCAGTCCGGTTTTTTAAGCAATTTGTGATCGTTAAGTTTAAAGGAATTGATAATATCAACGATGTAGAACAATATAAAGGCGGCG
>CAJLUP010000096.1 GCA_905209865.1 uncultured Lachnospiraceae bacterium | reverse complement strand
TTTCTACATGAGGGATACATAAATGATCCTCCTGGCACACAAGATCATCATATAAAATAATATCCAGATCAAGCGTTCTCGGTCCCCAGTGGATCTTTCTCTCCCTGCCCGCCGCTTTTTCAATTTTGTTTAACTCTTTCAAAAGTTCCTCTGGATAAAGCAGTGTTTTTAATTTCAGACATCCATTCAGAAAATCATCTTGATCCGTCACTCCGTACGGAGGCGTCTCAATCAGAGCAGAAACTTTTTCAACACGGCAGCCTTTTATCCCATCCAATGCTTTTACTGCATCGGCAATATATTTTTCTTTATCTCCGATGTTAGAACCAAGCGCAATATATGCCGTATGCCATCCACGCTCGATCGAAACGCTGACCGTTTTCAGCGGAAGCCGTACAGGCGCCCACGGTTTTTTAATCTCCAGCCGGATCTTCTGAAGTCCGGCCGTATTCAGCAGAAGTTCTTCTGCAAGGCTTTCCGCCGCCCGTTCCAAAAGCTGAAAGGTATGTTCCCGCAAATAGCGATCTATAAAAGCGCTCACTTCTCCGTAATGAATGGATGCGGTCAGATCATCTGCAAGCCCGGCTCTTCGTGTGTCTGTATAAAGAACTGCCGAAACCAGAAATTTTTGTCCCAACACATTTTCTTCCGGAAACACACCGTGATTTGCAAACACTTCCAGATCTTCTATTCTAATTTCATCATATTTTTTTCTCATTTTCTATCTTTCTTCCTCTCCGCTGCACATTCTCCTGTACGTCAAACCTTCCTTTATCTAAACTGCACGCAAGCGAAGCAGTCAGCCCGACAGCTTCGCTTGCCTGTTTTACAGTCCTGATTATACTTCATGTTCCCGCATGATCGCCTGCGTCATAAGAATTGCCCTTTTATTTTTTTCCACATCATGAACGCGTACAAATGCACATCGCTTCTGCACTGCATAGACCGTCGTCACTGCCGTTCCTTCTTCCCGCTCGTCTGCCGGAAGATCCAGTGTAAGACCGATCACGGATTTCCGGGACGTTCCAAGAAGGATCGGAAGATGCAATTCATGCATCACCTCCAGCTTCTGTATGATCTCCAAATTCATTTCATATGTCTTTCCAAAGCCGACTCCGGGATCAAGAATCATCTGATCCTGAGAGATCCCTGCCCGTTCTGCAATTTTAACACACTCTCTCATATCTTCCATAAAATCAGGAAGAAACCTGTTGTATGACGCCTCCGTCCGGTTATGCATCAGGCAGCACGCAACTTGATTTGCAGCAATAACGCCCGCCATTTTTTCATCATATTTCAATCCCCATATATCATTTACAAGATCGGCTCCGGCACGAATCGCCGCCTCTGCCACCGCACTTTTATATGTATCAATAGAAACAGGAACATCAAATTCCCTCTTCAGTTTCTCAATAACCGGAACGACCCTGCCGATCTCTTCCTCATCTGTAATTTGAACATGACCGGAACGGGTTGATTCCCCGCCTACATCCAAAATATGCGCGCCCTCTCTCACCATCTGCTCTGCATGAGATAACGCCGCATCCATCTTATCAAAACGACCTCCATCCGAGAAGGAATCAGGGGTCACATTCAAAATCCCCATAAGATATGTATTATGTTCTGTGTCAAATTCTTTTCCGCCTATGATCATATTTTTATCTCCATATTTTTCTTTTCTTTTTCCCAGTTACATTCCCTCTGTGCCGGACAGGCAAAACATACCCTGGACGCCTTATCCGCTTCATACAGAAGCTGTTCCAATCTTCCTGCATTTTTTCGAAGCCGCCGATGTCCGCGCACCGCGGCGATGATCTCTGCCTTCTCTTCTTCAGAAAAAGCGATTTCCTTCGGAAGTTCTGCCAGGATCTTTCCGGCGATCTCCTCTCCGGCGATCTCATGGGGAATCCCTTCCTCATACTGAAGTGACTTGCCTATATCATGCAGCACTGCCGCCGCATAAATCACATCTTTTCGAAACCCGTCTGCATTTTCCAAATTAAGAATATACGCGATCCTTGCCACATCAAGAAGATGAGACATCTGATGTCTGCAAAAAATCCGGTCTTTTTCCGCCTTTTCCAGCCTGCTGTAATATTCTTTATATAACGGATGACTCATCACCGCATTTACTCTTTCCATATCTTTTATCTTTTCCTCCGACAGTCCTTTTCTTTCATCTGTCTGATCTAGCCTCTTTCAAGCATTCTGAAAAAACGTTCTTCCAAAAGAGGATCTGTCTGAAACGCTCCTCTTTTTGCAATCGTCACGGTCTTACTTCCCGGTTTCTTTATTCCCCGCATCGTCATACACATATGCTCCGCTTCAATAATAACTGCCGCCCCTTTCGGCGCGATCTCTTCCATCAGTGCATCTGCAATCTGCCCTGTGAGCTGTTCCTGAAGCTGGAGTCTTCTTGCAAACACTTCTACCGTTCTAGCCAGTTTACTAAGACCTACGACTTTCCCATCCGGAAGATACGCAATATGAGCCTTCCCATAAAAAGGGAGAAGATGATGCTCACACATAGAATAAAAAGTAATATCCTTTTCCACAACCATCTCGCTGTTTTGCGCATGAAACGTTTTCCTTAAATGGTGTTTTGCATCTTCTTCGTACCCGCCGTATATTTCCTCACACATTCTGGCGATCCGATCCGGCGTATCAATCAGCCCTTCCCTTCCGACATCCTCTCCGATTCCTTCCAATAATAATCTGACTGCTTCTTTTACTTTCTCCTGATCTATCATTTTTTCATCCTTCATCTTCTATTAAATGCCTTTTTTGCTCCGTCTGCTCTTTGTAAACCGCTTCTTTTACCTGCCCTAAATAAGACAGAGATCCGAATGCAAGAATAATATCGTCTTCCCCCGCATCCCGAAGCGCTTTTTTCACCGCCTGTCGGATCTGTCCGACTGCATATACCGGCACATCTTTTGATTCTGCCAAAACGGCTTCTTTTAGTTTCTGTGCACTTAAGGTCCGTTCCGTATTGGGAAGATCCACTGTATACACACATCTTGCATAAGGGATCATGCTCCGAATGATCTTATCATATTCTTTATCCCGAAAAACGCCCATAATATAGATCAGTTTCTTTCCCGGGAAATACGTCCGTACCGATTCCGCCAGCCTTTTTGCCGCATCCTCATTATGAGCGCCGTCCACAAGAACGATCGGACGCTCTGAAATATTAGTAAATCTTCCGAACCATTCTGTTTTCAAAAAACCTGCCTTCACCGACTGTTCCCAGTCTTGTTCCTTCTGCCAAAACGGCTTCTCTTCTGACTGTTTCAGAACATGTACGGTCTCCCACGCAGTAACTGCATTGATCAGCTGATAAGTTCCTGACAGACGGATCTGTATATTTTCGGTACTTTTATAAGAAAACCTCATACCGTGGTAATCTTCTTCTAAGATAACAGCTTTTTCCGGCTCTGCATAAAAGAGCGGGCATCCAAGTTCCTTTGCTTTTCGTTCCAAAACAATCCGCACTTCAGATTTTTGCGGCGCCGACACTACCGTACATCCCGGTTTCATGATCCCGGCTTTAGTTTCCACAATCTCAGAGAGTGTATTGCCGATGATCCCGACATGATCCATACTGATCGAAGAAAACACGGCGCAAACTGTATTTTTCACAATATTGGTCGCATCTTCTTTGCCTCCCAACCCTGATTCCAAAACAACAAAGTCACATTTTTTCTTTTCAAAATACAAAAAAGCTATCGCCGTCTCAGCCTCAAAGACTGTCGGAAGCGGTTCTTTCGCTTCTTTTAACCGAACGATAGCATCTTGAACTTTTTCTGTCTCTTCTGCAAAACTATGCTTCGATATCATATCTCCGTCAACTTGTATCCGCTCACGATATGAAACGACTGTCGGTGATACATAACGCCCGATCCGGTATCCTGCTTCACTTAATATTGTAGAAGTGTAAGCGAGCACAGATCCTTTTCCATTCGTTCCTGCGATATGTATGAACCTCAGCCGATCCTGGGGATTACCAAGTTCACGCAGCAGACCTCGAATTGTATCTAAGCCAAGTACACTTCCGTATTTGGACAACTCATCCAAATATACCCTTGCTTCTTTATAGGTCACACTTTTATTCCTTTCCTGAAAATAAATGATAAATTTGTTCATTGCCGGCTTGCTTGCCGAGCAGACTTATCATAGCACTATTCGTTTCATTACACAAGATTTACATTCTTTATCTTTCCATATTTCTCTCTTATTTTTCTTTTTCATATAGACATTATGCAAAATTCATGATACGATAGGTGTACTATATATCGTAATACACTTAATACACTCATTTTAAAGGAAGGAACAAATATGATCTCCATTGACTATCAAAGCAAACTGCCGTTATATGAACAGATTGCAAAAAGATTTCAAACTCTTATTTTAAAAGGCGTACTTCCGCCCGATTCGCAGATGCCTTCCGTTCGCTCCCTTGCCATAGAGCTTTCAATCAATCCGAATACGATACAGAAAGCGTACGCATTATTAGAGCAGGAGCACTATATTTATCCTGTAAAAGGACGGGGAAATTTCGTTTCTGACACGACAGAACTCATTGAACAGACAAAAAAAGAACTTTTGGAAAATACCGTCCGCCTCATTAAGAATGGAAAAGAACTGGGAATCAAACGCGCAGACTTTACTCATCTTATTGACCAGATCTATCGAAAGGAGAACTCTCATGATCGAGTTGAAGAATCTTGACAAAACATTTCGGATGATCCACGCTTCCGATCACGTCACAACCTCTATTCAGGACGGAATGGTGTTCGGACTCATCGGATCAAACGGGGCCGGAAAAAGTACGCTCCTGCGTATGATATCCGGTATTCTCAAACCAAACGAAGGGGAAGTTCTCATTGACGGACAGCCTGTTTTCGAGAACCCTTCCGTAAAATCACAAGTCTGCTTTCTATCGGACACACCTTACTTTTTTCCGAATGCAGATATCGAACAAATGCGAAATTACTACATGCTCTGTTACCCGTCATTTAACAGAAAACTGTTTGACTCTCTTACAAAAAAATTTAATCTCAACCCAAAAAGAAAGATCAGCAGCTTTTCAAAAGGAATGAAAAAACAAGTATCGATTTTGCTCGGTCTTTGTACCGGAACAAAATATCTCCTTTGTGACGAGACATTCGACGGACTGGATCCGGTTGTCCGTCAGGCTGTTAAAAGCCTGTTTGCCGCAGAGATATTGAATCGGGATTTCACACCGATCATCTCTTCACATAATCTGCGGGAGCTCGAAGATTTCTGTGACAGCATCGGACTTTTGCATCAGGGAAAACTTCTGCTTACCCAAAGTTTAGATCAGATGAAATACTCTGTCTGCAAACTGCAATGTGTCATCCAAGACTCACATAAGGAACAGCAGTTTCTGTCTTCCATAAAAATACTGAAGATGGAGCGCTCCGGTTCTTTACTGACGCTCACTCTTCGCGGAAATCAATCAGAAATTCTTTCTGCTGTACAGACTTATGATCCTGTTTTTGCGGAAGTCCTTCCGCTCACACTCGAAGAAATATTTATAAGCGAAACGGAGGCAGCCGGTTATGATATCAAAGATTTCTTATATTAAACTTATTTGGGAGGACATACGTCACAGAGGATGGCTTGCCGCCCTTTCCGGCGTCCTGTTCTTTCTGTCAATGCCTGTTTACACACTGATCTACCTTGACAGCTATTCCGATCTTCCGGAAATATCAAAAGAATTCGCGGATACATTTTCCGGATTCATCAGTGGATATAATTCCGCTTTTCTCATCATACTGATCGGAATTCTCGGAGTAACGATTGGAATAAGCGGATTTCAATTCATGCATAAAAAAGAAAAGCTTGATTTTTATCACGGACTTCCACTAAAGCGCCATCAGTTGTTCGGGATCTCTTATCTGTCAGGACTTTTCCTTTTTCTCGTTCCTTATGTAATATGTACTGTGCTGACGATCCTTGTAGGCGCCGGAAAAGGAATTATGACCCCGTCTCTTGCCGCAGAATGTTTTCTGTCAATGGGAGTAGGTATCCTCGGATTCCTCCTGATCTATCACACATGTATTTTTGCAGGAATGCTGACCGGACAAAACGTAACGATGTTCCTCGGAACACTTGTCATCGGCGTCTATCCAAGCCTTGTATTGACGCTGCTGCCTTCACTGCAGGACGCTTTTTTCCAAACAACATTTAACACCTACAGCACGTTATCTGTAAAACTTGCGGAATATTTTTCTCCGTTTCCATTGTTCACCCGTCTGCTTGAACGAAACGCTTCCTATCTCAATATTCCCATGATCGGCGCCGCCCTTGTTTTAATCATCGTTCTTTTTGCCGCTTCGATCGTGCTGTACCGTTTTTACCCTTCGGAAGCCGCTGGAAGCGCCCTTGCTTTCAACCTTACAGCTCCTGTATTCAAAGTGCTGATCAGTATTCCTGCCGCCGTGTTCTGGATGGCGCAAAGCCTGGCGCCTTCACCGTTGTTTCGCTGAACCTGATGGACTACCGCCTCATCAATGAGATTTTCGGCCCCAAAGAGGGCAACGATACGCTGCGCCATGTGATGCAGGTGCTGGGACGCCATATCCGGCCGGACGAGGCCGCCGCGCGCGGTGAGGCCGGACACTTTTTCCTGTGCCTGCACGAGCACCGGGAGGACGCCGTCATTGCCCGGCTGGGGGAAATACGCGCCGACGTCAACGCTTTCAACGCCCAGCGGGAGACGCCCTATTATCT
>CAJLUP010000095.1 GCA_905209865.1 uncultured Lachnospiraceae bacterium | reverse complement strand
TTACTGTATATGTCTCTTCTACAGGCGGTTTCTCTTTTTTCCTGAAGTTTGCCGTCAGTTCCATCTCTTTATTAACTGTGAACTTATACTCTGCCTGATCGGAAACTGCCTCTTTGCCAACTGTCCAGTTTACGAACTCATATCCCTCATTTGCTGTCGCTGTTGCCGTCACTTCTGTTCCCGCTTCATACTTCGGTCCGTTTGGACTAAGCGCTGCGGTTCCCATTGCACCATCGTTTACTTTCGCTGTCACATTATATGTGATAGCCTTGAAGTTTGCCTGAAGATTTACATCAGCGTCAATATCAAATTCATATGTTTTTTCAGTGGAAACTACTTCGTCACCTTTTGTCCAGTTCACAAATTCATATTTACTTTCATCTGAAACCTTCGCTGTTGCCGTCACTTTCGTTCCTGCCGCATACTTCGGTCCTTCCGGGCTGAGCGTTACGCTTCCCATCTTATCATCATTTACAGTTGCCGTTACTGTGTATTCTTTCACTTCCGGCTTTTTCTCGACAACGGTGATTATGTAAGTAACACCTTCTGAAGTAAGCAGTGTTTCTTGTCCGACTTTCGCTGCTGTCGCTATATATCCTGACGATGGAGTATAGAAATACCATGTATTGTTATCCGATCCATACCCTGCAACTTTATCATTCGTATTTGCCCAGTTGTTCAAATAGCTGTTATCTTTTGAAACAGAAAATCCACTATTTTCCTTTGTTCCAACTGTCAACACCTGTGCTTCTTCTTTTAACTCTACATTCTGTCCTGAAATGTTAACATATTTACCCGTAGCAACGTCCTGCATTGTATAACCTGCATCACTCTTCGTCAATTTCCACATGAAATCTTTCGCTGTTTCATCGACATTGAAATTAACCGACTTCATTCCAAGACCTTTCGGGGTGGCACCTGCTGTACTTACCGTGTTCACCATAATATGACTCTTTGTTCCAAACAGGTATGTTCCGTCTGTAAGTTCCGAAACAATTCTATAAGGCGGCATACTTGTCTGCGCTTCTAATGTCACGATACCTCTTTGTTCCACCTCTGTTTTGTTCAGAATTTCACCCGGTATATTATACGTTTCCCCCTCTTGCAATGTAACTTTTTCTACATTATTTTTTACAAAAATGAAATATGTTTTTTCGCCGATCTTCACAGATGTCTTACCTTCTGTTTTTCCGGTAATTGTAATATCTGTTTTTGCGCCGATCGCCTCATCTTCATACATGTCACCTGTTACTTTTGCGACATATTTATATTTTTCATTTCCTGTTGCCGGATTCAGTAAGTAATATTTATTATCTTTCGCTTTCATAGCGATCAAATACTTACCATTCGCCTCAATTTCTGACATGTCGTTTAGTTTTGTATATCCCGGTATTTCAGTTGCTTCCGCATTATCCGCTTTTTTATAAAGCTCAAATTCACATTTTCCATTCGAGTCTACACTTTTATTTCTGTCAAAGTGGAATTTGCTTTCATCATCTTTCCAAAAATACAAATAACCACCATTTGAAGAGCCCTCCATCTGAGCCAATGTAAATCCTTTATCCGTTTTTGCAACTGTGATCACAACCTCTGTCGCAACAAGCGGCGTCTGTGCCCCAGCTGCTGATTTCGGTCCGAGATATACTTTCTGTCCATCTTCCGTTGTTGCAGAAATCTTATATTTTCCCTCTTCTGCCTGTTTATCAAACGTAAACAGACAAGTACCGATCTTCTTAACTCCATCACTAAACTGAACGTTGCTTCCAACTGCTACAGCAGCTTCTTTTTCTACCGGCACATTTTCCGTAACAACCTTTGCTACTTGCTTAAAGTTTTGAGACTCTGCAGATGGATTTACTACATAGTAATTATTATCCGTTGCTTTTGCCGCAATCAAATACTGCTGACCATCAGCCACCTGTGATAAATCCGTCACCTTTTCATAACCTAATATTCCGGACTCTGTTTTAGCGCCATCTGCCTTTTTCCACAATTCCAGCTGACACTGTTCTACAGCGGTGCTGTATCTGTCAAAATGTAACTTTGTAAGATCACCTTTATGAAAATAAAGATATGCACCATTACTATTTCCTGTATTAGTAGTGTCTTTCAAGGCAACCGTACCTGCTGCAGGAGTTTCCAATAAAATTTCCGTCTCATTGGTTGTACATACACACTGCGATGCTGCGTTTTTATGATTCACATATACAGTATTCTCTCCAACCTTTGCAGAAATTTTGTATGTATTATCTTTATCTGCGACCTTTTGGAATGTAAACAAGCACTCATCTAAAGAACGCTTTTCTCCTTCAAACTTCGCCTTTTCAGTCGCAAGCTGTGCTTTCACCTGTTTTTCAACAGCCTGTGCATCTTCACCGGTCATCGTCACATCCGCAATCGCTGTATCTAACCCAGTCAATTCATCTTTGCTATAATTTCCTGTTGTATCTGTATATGTTTTTGTTTCACCCGGCTTAAGTTCTACAATTTCATAATTTGTCGCATCTGTTACATTTACTTTGATCGTTGTTGATGCGCCTTCAGATTCAACTGTAATCACAGCCTGATCCATTCCTGTCACAGATTTCGCTGTTAATTTCACTTTTCCATCTGCATAAGTTCCTGTCACTGCACCTTCATTATCTGATGTAACTGTTACTTTTGCATTTTCTTTCAAACCATTCAGCACAAGTTCCTTTGTCTCATCTGATGCCATAGTAACTTCTGCTACAGGCTTGTCCGACTCTGTGCACCAGATATTTCCGATTGCAGCGCCTTTTGCAACGTCTGCGATATCGAAATCTTTATAAGTGATCACAGTTCCGTCACTCTCATAGAGAAGACCAATCGTTCCGTCAGGGAGAACTGTCAGACAAGAATACGCATAATATGCAGATCCGTTAATGCTGTAATTGTATTTCCAATCAAGCGTTCCGTTATCATTTACTAATCCTACGAAAATCTTTCCTGAATCACGACCTGTTCCTGATGGAGCAGCAAACAAAATCGCTGTCTTTCCGTCAATTTTTTCAGGATATGTAATCGCTGTCAACTGACAAGTCTGACAATAATTAATACCCATATTTTGTCTCTGCGACCATGTCTCGCCAAAGTCATCAGACGTATAATATCCGCCATGGCGGGTAAACATATACAGTTTTCCGTTCGCTTCTGTCACAACAGCCTCCGAACTTGTACTTGAGACAGACTGACCTCTTTCCCATGTCTTACCGCCATCATCGGAATAGATTGCTACACTATTTTTATCTCCACCGGTATATTCATATGCTGTAAACAAAATTCTGTTTGTCGATGTAATCATTCCACGACCCGGACCAACTAAAAGAGTTTGTTCTGTATCCTTTCTCATATTAATAATAGAAGGTACAGACCATGTTGCCCCGCCATCTTCGGATGTCGTCAGATAAAGATAATCTGTCGGCCATACCTGGAACGGAGATTCCGCCTCAAACAAGTTCGTATCTACGCCATCACCTTTAATATTAAAATAAGAATCGATTGTATAACCTTCTACAGTCTCTCCAGCCGCATTTTTAATCACATATGCTGAATCTGCTTTCTTCTTATTATTTTTTTCCAAATGATATGTATATTTCGTTGCATCCTGACGATCTGCTACCCAACAGTTTGTCCATTCTCTTGCATCTGCCAAAAGGATATTTCCATTCGCATCATGACTCTTACCTTTCACCGGTGAATGACTTGCACCATTCAGTGCATATCCTGCCGGACAAAGATCTGCGATCATATACACCTTTTCTCCGTCTGTTGCCATTGCCGGATCAATAAATGCAGTTGAGTCGTTATGGTGTGTATTTCCATTATCTCCAAGATAATTGGCAAATGTATACTTCCATGTTCTTCCGCCATCTTTCGAACGTGACACAATCGTATCCAATCCGCCGCCGTCTAAACTTGTATTCCATCTGGCATCACATCCGGCTACCAATGTACCGTCATTCAATGACACGAGACATGGGATTCTAAATCGTGAGCTTCCTCCCGTTCCGCTCCAAAACGGCTGTTCTCGCGTTATTCCATCTGCGGGTTTTACACCATCTGCTGCCATAACCGTTCCCGGTACGCTGCTAACTGTCAAAACTGCGGCAAGCAGAAGCGCCAAAGCCCTTCCTCTTTTCTTCATACCTTTTCCCTCCGTTTGTTTTAAGGTCGCTTTAAAAAGGAAAACTATATTAAAAACATACAGTTTCCCTTTTTATGCCTTACTATTAATTATACTATTCGCCACCTGTTTTTTCAACGAAAACAGATTTGACAAAACCACTGAATTTAATGTGAAATCATTCAAATTCTCACTGATTTCCTGTGTATTTTAACCAATTTTTATAAGCACAGTCTCATTTCTCCATATCCCGGATCATCCTGACAATATCATACCCATAGTTTTCTCCTGTAGCCCAGCCAAGTCCTTCGGGATTTTCCTTCTGACCCAGCCACTCCACATAGGGGGCAGCGCCTTTTTTCACATACTCATACCGATCATCTACGCATTCTCCATTCAGAGGTTCTGCTGTCGCATATGCTTTCAAATGCTGGATCTGCGCCCGAATCCCAGTCTGCACATCCGGATAAGAATTTCCCGGCACTCCGCCTCCGGTTGTTCCAAGACCTGCGAAATTAAACTGTTCAATCGACGCATCTCCTCCATACTGCAAAAATCCGGTTTCTTTCATCGTCTGCACAAACGCCACTTCCGGTCGAACGCCTTCTGCCGATGCTTCATCATAATACATTTGACAAAACTCTTCGATCGACTCTGCTCCGCCTTTGGAAAGCGCTTCTTTCGGATATGGCTTTCCTGATGCCTGAAAATAATCCACCATTTCGCTGACTGTTATACGACTGTCCCCCATGATCGGATATTGTCCGTCAGCAATCGTTTCCTGAGATTCGATAGAATCCGAATCGTTTTTCTTTTGATCTTGCGATTTTTCCTGTACAGCCGCAGTCTCTTTTTTATTCTTGTCCCTCTCCCCCGCCTGAGGAGACAGCAGACCTGCCGCTGATGCAAGCGCAATCGTTAAAACGAGAAGAACCGCCAGTCCCGCTTCCATATATAACTTCATTTTCCGCTCATTTTGACGCGTCATACATACACCACCTTAAAAGAGTAAATCACCGGAAATGCCAAAAGGCACATTTCGGGATTGTAAACGGGTCCCAAGATCTCGGGCAAGCCCGGACTTTAGTTCGTCACCATTACCAAAAAAATATCTCAGCGGAATATCCTCCGCTGAGATATTATATTATCACATATTCAAATATATGAAAAGGAATCCCTTTCCGGCAAATCCTTTTGCAAACGTCGTTCCGACACAGTTCTTATGAGCGCGCCATTCCGTCTACGCTGAGAACTACGCCTGTAATATAAGACGCTTCGTCAGATGCAAGGAATACAAATGCATTCGCAATGTCTTCCGGCTGTCCGAGTCTGCGAAGAGGAATCTGTGCGATCATCGGCTCTATCACGCTCTTCGGAACAGCTTTCATCATGTCTGTTTCCGTAATTCCCGGAGCTACTGCATTGACACGGATTCCTTTCGGCCCAAGCTCTCTTGCCAAAGATACTGTCGTACCGTTTACGGCAAATTTAGACGCCGGATAAGCGAATCCACTCGGCTGACCGGAAATACTTACCATTGAAGATGTATTCAGAACAACTCCGCTGTGATTTTCAATCATTCCATCAACAACTGCACGAGTTGCATTAAACACACCTTTTACATTCAGATTGATCACCCGGTCAAAGTCTGCTTCTGTATAAGACGTAAACGGAGTGCTCTCAGAAACACCCGCATTATTTACCAAAATATCAATGCGTCCGAATTGCTGATTTACTTTGTCAAACTCCTCTTTTACACTTTCAAAACTTCCAAGATTCGGGCTGATTCCCACCACTTCTGCATCTGGATGAATCGCTTTTAACTTCTCAACTGCTGCTGCCGCATTTTTCTCACTGCTCGCCGCAACAGCCACTTTCGCACCCTCTCTTAAAAATGCATCTGCTGTTGCAAATCCGATCCCGCGGCTTCCTCCTGTAATAATCGCCACTTTATCTTTTAATCTCATAAATCGTTCCTCCTAATGTTCTCTTGCTTTCATGTGTTCATCTTGCAATATTACATTTACATTGCATATTATATAATTATTATATCATATAGACGAAAATATGTCTGTGATTTTATCACGAAATAACCGCACAGCATTATTTTTCTTGCTTCTTTTTTCTTATTCGCTTTTACCGCCTATTTTGTTGCCTATTGACTTCCCTAATTATGCCTCATCGATCGCTTTTCCGATATCATTGCGCTTATATTTATTTTTAAACTGTACCCATTCTGTCGCCGCGTAAGCATTTCTTCTTGCCTCTTTCAGATCAGCGCCTTTTGCAGTTACACCAAGCACGCGTCCTCCGTTTGTTACAATGTTTCCATCCTCAAACTTTGTTCCTGCATGGAAGCAGTAATAACCTTCGTGTTTGCGGAATTCTTCAAGTCCTGTAATCGGATATCCTTTTTCGTACTGAACCGGATACCCTTCGGATGCAAGCACAACACACACAGCCGCATTATCTTCAAACTGAAGATCGATCTGATCAAGAGTTCCGTCGATACATGCCTCCACAACGTCTAAAATGTCATTTTTCATACGCGGGAGCACGACCTGAGCCTCCGGATCGCCGAAACGTGCATTGTATTCCAGCACCTTCGGTCCTTCTTCTGTAAGCATCAGTCCGAAGAAAATAACGCCTTTAAACGGACGCCCTTCTGCCGCCATCGCATCTACTGTTTTCTGATAAATATATTTCTCACAGAATGCTTCTACTTCTTTTGTATAGAACGGACT
>CAJLUP010000094.1 GCA_905209865.1 uncultured Lachnospiraceae bacterium | reverse complement strand
ATCTTTTGAAAAATGAGATTGTAAATGAAGGCGTACGAGTTCCGGTCAGGGCAAGAAAAGCGGCGCGCAGAAAAGCGGATTTTGCATTCGAACGTCTTGTGGCAGCAGGAAAACGGCTGCTTGATATTATTTATAAAAATGAAGGACTTTCGAATAAAGATAAGGCAAAATTTGAATCACAGATCAATAATCTTTCTGATAAATGGGAGGATTGAAACGAAGGTTTTAGAGACTTACAAATTGGGAGCCGTTTGTCAAGGTCTAAAAGTTTATAAAAATTTGCGGGATTTGGAATATCTTTCTTACTGAATGAGAATTCTTCTAAGTAGAAACTGCTTGGGAGGATTATTGTGATGACAGTAAATAAGGTAGAACTTTGCGGTGTGAATACGGCAAAGCTTCCGCTTCTTAAAGAAGAGGAAAAGACGGAACTTTTTGAGAAGATAAAAGCCGGGGATGAAGAAGCCCGGGAAAAATATATCAAAGGAAATTTACGGCTTGTTTTGAGCGTGATCAAACGCTTTGAGAACAGCAGTGAAAATGCAGATGACCTGTTTCAGATCGGATGTGTTGGGCTGATGAAAGCGGTGGATCATTTTGATCCTAACCGCATGGTAAAGTTTTCCACATATGCAGTGCCTATGATCATAGGAGAGATCAGACGGTATCTGCGGGATAACAGCCCCATTCGTGTGAGCAGGTCATTGCGCGATACGGCATATAAGGCGATCTATGCGAAAGAAGGATATATTAAAAAGCATATGAAAGAACCGACCGTGCAGGAAATTGCGGAAGAGATTGGAATCACAAAAGAAGAGATCGTCTATGCATTGGATGCGATCCAAATGCCGATGAGTCTTCATGAGCCGGTTTACAGCGATGGTCAGGATGCGCTTTTTGTGATGGATCAGGTGAGTGATAAGAAAAACAAGGAAGAAAACTGGATTGAGGAGCTTTCTTTGGAGGCTGCAATGGAGCGTCTGAATGAAAGAGAACGATATATTATCACGCTGCGTTTTTTTGAGGGAAAGACACAGATGGAAGTTGCACAGCAGATTAATATTTCTCAGGCACAGGTGAGCAGATTAGAGAAAAATGCATTGAAAACTATGCGGAAATATCTCCTTGGCAAATAAGAATACAAGAAGGATATAAGTGCGTGTATGGGAGAAGAAAGAGATTTTGGAAAGTCTCTTGTCAGATAAAGTTCTTGATGGTAATATAAATTTGACCAAAGATAAGAGAGGATGAAGAACCATGTACAAAGCATGTATATTTGACTTGGACGGAACATTGACGGATACATTGGAATCTTTGTTGTTCTCGGTAAACGAGACGCTTGAAGAGATGGAACTTCCGGTAATTACGAAAGAACAATGCCGGTCATTTGTCGGCAACGGAGCAAAGGTATTGATCGAGCAGTCGCTGAAAGCGGCGGGGGATACAGGTCTTTCTCGTTTTGAAGAGGCATTTGCGGCATACGGACGTATTTTTGATAAGAACTGTACTTATCATGTAAAACCTTATCCTGGAATTGAAAAGATGCTTTCCGAGATGAAGAAGAAAGGAATGAAGCTCGGTGTGTTGTCTAATAAACCGGATCGTCAGGCTGTTCATGTTGTAGAAGAGATATTCGGAAAAGAGCTGTTTGATCTTGTATGGGGTCAGAAAGAAGGCGTTCCGAGAAAACCGGATCCGGCGGCTCTGTTTTCTATGGCAGATCTGTTTGGAGCAGCGTCTGAGGAAGTGCTGTACATTGGGGATTCAGAGGTTGACGCAGCGACCGGAAATGCAGCCGGGATGGATACGGTGCTTGTAGAGTGGGGATTTCGAACAAGGGAAGAACTTGAAATGGCAGGCGCATGCCGAATCGTAGCTGCAGCAGATGAAATTCTTGATATGATAAAGGAAGAGGAGAAAGAGAGATGAATGAGTACAGTGAAGAGTGCCTGAGCACATTTTTGAAAGAACAGACGAAGTTATTTGATGAGCCTGTGGCAGGCAATTTGGAAGAGGCAGAAGCATTTCTTGCAGACTGCATGGCTGTTGTAGTCGATTCGATAGAAGAGGTAAGAGAATACTTTGAAGAAGAAGGTGTTGATGTAGATGGAATGTCTGCGGAAGATCTGGAGGACGCTTCAGAAGTATTTGCTCTGCCGGACGGAACCTATTTGATTGTGGAAGGATAAATATCAGCATATGTGAGCATGCTAACGGATATTATGCTGCCATACAGAAGGCAGTGCAGAAAAGAGCCGCAGTTATTTTACTGCGGCTTTTTCGACGGCTTCGCATATGGCATCTAAAATGATCTGCGATGTATAAGGAGTATCTTCGGATAAGGTGATCGATTCCGGGGATTGTGTTTCGTAGATCTGATCTGCGATTTCTTCAATAGCCGGCTGGATGAGTGGAAACATTGTTGTTACCGTTTCATCAAGATTGGAGAATCGGATCGAATTGATCTTATAGGCGTCAACAGAAACTTCTACTTCCAGATTCGTATGATTCAGCGTCAGTGTGGAAGTATAAATTCCGGGCGTATATTGCTTTTCATTTTTTACGGCGCTGTCTTTTTTATCTGTGCCGAACATAAAAATGAGCAAGACGATGACCAGAAGTGCAAGCGCCGCAAAAATGGCGGTATAAATGATTTCTTTCATGTGAAGAACAACGATTTTTGTTCTGGAACTCATAGAGTTACCTCCCGATTATCCGGCTGCCGTTTTACGGCGATCCGCTTTTTTATAAGTGTATGATTGAAAAAGGAAAAATATGCATGTGATCTGCGTGACAAAGAAAGAGAGATATTGTAAAATATTTGTGCTGAAAAGGAGGTTGAAAAGATGTTTATTATTGCAGGACTCGGAAATCCGACGAAACAATATGAAGGAACAAGACATAATGTCGGGTTTGAAGTAATAGACAGGATTTCAGAGAAATATAATATAGATGTAGATGCAAAGAAGCATAGAGCTTTTATTGGAAAAGGGATGATCGAAGGGCAGAAGGTTATCCTGGCAAAGCCGCAGACGTATATGAATTTGAGTGGGGAAAGTATACGCAGCCTGTTGGATTATTATAAAGTGGATGAAGAAAAGGAGCTGATCATTATCTATGATGATATTAGTCTTGATGTAGGACAGCTTCGAATCCGGGCAAAAGGAAGCGCCGGAGGGCATAATGGAATAAAAAATATTATTGCTCATCTTGGCAGTCAGGTCTTTCCGCGGATCAAAGTTGGAGTCGGAGAGAAGCCGGCAAAATATGATCTTGCGGACTATGTGCTCGGACATTTTTCCAAAGGTGAAGCAGAACTGATGGAAGAGGGGTACAGTCATGCAGTCCATGCCGTGGAACTGATCGTTTCAGGTCAGATCAACGAGGCGATGAATGAATATAACCGAAAAAAGAAAGAGGAAAAATAAGTTATGAAAGCGTTGCTTGCTCCCTTAGAGGAACTGGCGGATTATGAAGAAATCCGAAAAAACAGGACAAAAGAAAACGGGATGATACAGATCGCAGGATGTGTAAATACACAGAAGATACACTTGATCTGCGGACTTGGAAACGGATGTGAATATAAACTTGTTATTTTTGCAGATGAAGAAAAAGCAAAAAAGGCATATGAAGAATATATGTTGTTCGGGGAAGCAGTGTATTTGTATCCGGCAAGGGATCTGCTTTTTTACTATGCAGATATTAAAGGGAAAACGCTCACTGCAAAGAGGATGGAAGTTCTGAGGGCAATTTCGGAGAAAAGGGATAAAGATCCTGTTACGGTGATTACAACGATGGATGCTTTTTTGGACGGGATCATTTCGCCGGAAGAGATCCGAAAAAGCAGGATTCATATTACAGGAGAAGATACGGTCGATCTTACCCGTTTAGAGCAAGAACTTGCAACGCTTGGCTACGAAAGGGAGAGCCAGATAGAAATGCCCGGTCAGTTTGCGGTACGAGGAGGAATCATTGATGTGTTTCCTCTTTCGGAGGAAATGCCGGTTCGTATAGAATTGTGGGGAGATGAGATCGATTCGATCAGGACATTCGATGTTGAAAGTCAGAGATCTGTAGAAAACATTTCAGAAATTACGATCTATCCGGCTTCCGAAAACTGTGGAAAAAAAGGAAACCCGGTTTCGTTTTTAGAGTATTTTCCAAGAAATAAAACGCTTCTGTTTTATGATGAACCTCACAGACTGCAGGAAATGGCGGAGACGGTGGAAACAGAGTATTTTGAAAGTCTGAGAAACCGGATCGATGCAGGGCTGGAAAAAGCGAACTCGGAAGATCTGCAAGTATTTCAGACGAAAGATATCATCGGGAAAATGAATGGTTATAGTGGTATCGGAATGACTACGCTGGAATCAAAATGTGGTCTGTTCCAAGTGAGAATGGTTCATACATTGCAGGCAAAAGGGGTGAATCCGTATAATAACAGTTTTGAACTTCTGACACGGGATTTGAAAAGGCTGAAACGAAACGGATACAGAGTTGTTCTTTTGTCAGGTTCAAGAACAAGGGCAAAACGTCTTGCCGAAGATTTAAGAGATTATGATCTGAGCAGTTTCTACAGTGAGGATATGGAGCGGGAAGTAAAACCCGGCGAGATTATGGCGGCGTACGGATATGCGTCTGAGGGATATGAGTATCCGATGCTGAAATTTGTTGTGATTTCAGAATCGGATATTTTCGGAAGGAAAAAGAAAAAGAAGAAGCGTAGAAAGTATGAAGGGCAGAGAATCCAGGATTTTGCCGAGTTAAAACCAGGGGATTATGTTGTTCACGAAAATCACGGGATTGGCGTGTATAAAGGAATCGAGAAAATTGAAGTTGACAAGATCATAAAGGATTACATGAAGATTGCTTATGCCGAAGGAGGCGTTTTGTATATACCTGTCGCACAGATGGATCTGATCCAAAAATACGCGGGAGCAGATGCGAAGAAACCTCGTTTGAACAAACTTGGAACGCTTCAATGGGGAAAAACAAAAACGCAGGTAAAGAAAGCAGTTCAAAGCGTAGCGAAAGATCTTGTGGAATTGTATGCGGTCAGACAACAGTCGGAAGGGTTTGTATACGGGCCGGATACAGTTTGGCAGAAGGAGTTTGAAGAGATGTTTCCGTTTGAGGAGACAGATGACCAGCTTCAGGCGATCGAGGATACAAAACGCGATATGGAAAGTACGAAGATCATGGATCGTTTGATCTGCGGCGATGTCGGATACGGAAAGACAGAGATTGCTATAAGGGCAGCGTTTAAAGCAGTTCAGGAAGGAAAACAGGTTGTATGTCTCGTTCCGACAACGATTTTGGCACAGCAGCATTACAATACATTTGTGCAGAGGCTGAAAGAGTTTCCGGTAAGGATTGATCTGCTTTGTCGTTTTCGAACAGCGTCAGAACAGAAAAAGACGATCGAAGATGTGAAAAAAGGTCTTGTAGATATTGTAGTAGGAACACATCGTGTTTTGTCAAAAGATGTTGCATTCAAAGATCTCGGTTTGCTGATTATAGACGAAGAGCAGCGTTTCGGCGTGACTCATAAAGAGAAGATTAAAAAACTAAGAGAAAATATTGATGTTTTGACTTTGACTGCAACCCCTATTCCGAGAACACTCCATATGAGTCTGATCGGGATCCGGGATATGAGTGTTCTGGAAGAAGCGCCGAATGAGAGGATGCCGATTCAGACTTATGTGATCGAATCAAATGATGAGACTGTTCGGGAGGCGGTTACACGGGAACTTGCAAGAGGCGGTCAGGTGTATTATGTGTATAATCGGGTCAATGATATTGCGGATGTTGCAGGCAGGATCGGGCGTCTTGTTCCTGAGGCAAATGTTGCGTTTGCGCATGGGCAGATGAGAGAGCGGGAACTGGAGGATATCATGTATGATTTTATTAACGGTGATATTGATGTTCTTGTTTCGACGACGATTATTGAAACCGGATTAGATATTCCGAATGCGAATACGATGATCATACAGGATGCAGACCGGTTTGGATTGTCTCAGCTTTATCAGCTTCGCGGGCGTGTAGGACGGTCGAATCGGATGGCGTATGCATTCTTATTGTATCGAAGAGATAAATTATTAAAAGAAGTGGCAGAGAAACGACTTTCTGCGATCCGCGAGTTTACCGATCTTGGATCAGGAATTAAAATTGCCATGCGCGATCTTGAAATTCGCGGAGCAGGTAATCTTCTCGGAGAAGCGCAGAGCGGACATATGGAAGCGGTCGGTTATGATCTCTATTGTAAAATGCTTAATGAAGCGGTAAGACAACTAAAAGGCGGACCTGAGGCAGAGTCCTTTACAACAATGATCGATCTGAATACAGACGCATATATTCCTGAATATTATATTAAAAACGAGTATCAAAAATTAGATGTATACAAGAGGATCGCTGCGATTGAAAATGAGGAAGAACTGGAGGATATGACGGAAGAATTGATCGACCGTTTCGGAGATATTCCGAAAAAAGTACAGCAGCTTCTTACGATTGCGGCGCTGAAAAGTCTTGCACACTCGGTATATGTTACTGCCGTAGAGCAAAAGGGAGAGGAACTTCGGTTTACGATGTATGAGAAAGCAAAGATTGATCCCCAAAAAATCCCGGGGCTTCTGAATGATTATAAAAAAGATCTGATCTTCAGGGCAGAAGAACCTCCCTATTTTTTATATTGTAAAAAAGGCAGGAGCAGTAAAAATAATTCGGAAAATGTACTTCAGACGGTAAAGAGGATATTGGAAGATCTAAGACAGCTTTTATAAAAATGCAGACGGGAGACTGCGCGAGAACTGTTTCGTAATTGTTTAGTTTACCTCAGGAGCTTAGAGTATAATTATCATTGGCAAAAATAAAGGGAAGAGATCGAAACCTCT
>CAJLUP010000093.1 GCA_905209865.1 uncultured Lachnospiraceae bacterium | reverse complement strand
TGAAAGATAAATTTTGGGATAACGCGCAGGAAACAGTGAGAAAGATCAATGAAAAAACAAAATGTAAAGCAGTTTTATGTGATCTTGCAGATTTGGATAAATTAAAAGAAGAGATCGCAGACAGTTATTTGTTTGCAAATGCAACCGGAATGGGAATGAAACCGCTGGAAGGAAAAACATATATTCCGGACAAGTCCTTTTTCCGACCGGATCTGATCGTAACAGACGTTGTTTATTCTCCGAGAGAGACAGAGATGCTCCGAATGGCGAAAGAAGTTGGGTGTAAGACAATGAACGGTCTTGGAATGATGCTTTTCCAAGGATCGGCGGCATTTGAATTGTGGACAGGACAGAAGATGCCGATTGAATATATGAAAGAAATTCTTGATATTAAGTACGATTAAAAATAAAAAAGCGGCGGATCAAATCGGCAGTTGAATAGGACTGCCGAACCGCGGTATGAAAGGAAACAGAAAAAATGAATAAGAAATACCTGCCAAGTGCACTTATCCTTTATTTAAATTATTTTATCCATGGAATCGGATGTTCCATTCTCAGTCAGCAGGTTGTTAAAGAACTTCTTGCAGAGCAGTGGGGGACAGGAGATATTATGGGTGTGACGGCGATCGCCGCGGCATTGGGACTGGGACGTCTGATCTCACTTCCGTTTGCGGGACCGCTCTCTGATAAACTGGGAAGAAGAATTTCGGTTTTGATCGGATGTGCTTCTTATGTTATCTTTTTTGTAGGAATTGCATTTTCCCCGAATATAACTGTTGCATATGTGGCGGCAGTGCTTGGAGGAATAGCAAATTCATTTCTTGATACGGCAACCTATCCTGCGGTTGCAGAAATTATATATAAATATACCGGAATTGCGACGATGGGAATTAAGTTCTTTATTTCCATTGCACAGCTTCTGATGCCGTTCTTTTTGGGAATCTGCGCCGGAACAAAGATGTCATATCTGACGCTTCCGCTTGTTGCGGGAATTGCCATTGCAGTGCTTGGCGTGCTGGCAATTTTTGCGCCGTTTCCGAAAGTGGAAGGTGTCGGAAAATCAGAGTCTTTGATCAATAATTTGAAAAATGCTCATTTTTCAGCAGAGAGTGTGGCGCTGATCTTGATCGGATTTACAAGTACGGCAACTTTTCAGCTTTGGCTTAACTGCGCTCAGACTTTCGGAAAGGAGATTGCGGGGATTGCATCAGATCAAGTGTCTATGATGCAGACGTATTATTCGGCAGGAACGATGGCAGCTCTTGTTGTGACGAGTCTTTTGATTATGAAAGTGAAACAGGTTCGCTTCCTTGTAATCTATCCGTTGATTTCCGTGATTATGCTGGCGCTTGTGTATCTTGTAAGAACACCGCAGATTTGCTACATCGGAGCGTTTGTGATCGGATATTCGGCGGCAGGCGGAGTTCTCCAGATGGCGACAGCAGTCGTGAACGATCTTTTTCCAAAGATCAAAGGAACGATCACAAGCCTTGTTATGATCGCCTCCAGTTTATGTAATTATACGATCCTTACTGCGGCAGCAAAAATGACTGCAGAAAGTGTTATCGTAATGAATATCATCATCACGGTAATCGGCGTTGTTTTGGCGTTGTTTGTCAATGTGAGATATGGTAAACTATTGAAAAATTCGCAACAGGAAGTGTAAGACTGTATTGTGAGAATCAGTCAGATAAGGTAAGGAGAGGTAAGAGATATGAAAACAGTAAAGGTCAGAAATATAGAGATTGGCGCAGGTATTCCGAAAATCTGCGTACCGATCGTAGGAACTACAAAAGAAGAGATCCTTGAGGCGGCGCGGAAGATCAATGAGACGACGGCAGATGTCGTTGAATGGCGCGTAGACTGGTATGAGGATATTTTTGATTTTGACAAGACAAAAGAGACGATGGCGGCATTGAGAAAAGCGCTTGGGGATACTCCGATTTTGTTTACGTTCCGTACGTCGAAAGAAGGCGGAGAAAAAGCGATTGAAGAGGACGTTTATGTAAAACTGAATCAGATGGCGGCTGAAACAGAACTTATCGATCTTGTAGATGTAGAAGCGTTTACAGGAGACGAAGCGGTGAAAGCAGTTGTGGAAACAGCTCATTTGCATAATGTGAAAGTCGTTGCCTCGAACCATGATTTTCACAAAACACCTTCGCAGGATGAGATTGTGTCACGCCTTTGTAAAATGCAGGAACTTGGTGCGGATATCCCGAAAATCGCAGTGATGCCTCAGAATAAAAAAGATGTTCTGACACTTCTTTCGGCAACGGAAGAAATGGTAAGAGAACATGCCAGCAGACCAATCATCACAATGTCCATGGCAGGTACAGGAGTAATTAGCCGGCTTTGCGGCGAAGTATTCGGATCGGCGCTTACATTTGGAGCAGTCGGAAAAGCGTCTGCACCGGGACAGATGGGCGCTTCAGAACTGCGTACAGTTCTTACACTTTTGCACGAGAGTCTGTAATCTTCCGAGAGGGGGGAGAGGGCAGGAAAATACAATGTTTAAGGAGGGCATATGAGAAAGATTGTAAAATGGATTGATGAATATCTTGAAGAAGGATTGCTTGTCATATCTCTCGGGGCTATGGCGGTAATTATGGGAATCCAGGTCTTTTCCAGATATGCGCTCGGGGCATCTCTGTCATGGTCGGAAGAACTGACAAGGTATCTGTTTATATGGGCGGGATTTTTGAGCGTCAGTTATTGTACAAAACGATGCATTTCTATTAAGATTGAACAGTTTGTGGCGTTGTTTCCAAAACGTGGCAGGGCAATGTTTAAGGTTGCAAATCATACAGTTGAATTGATTCTGTTTTTATATTTGCTTCCGTTTGCGTGGAAGTATTTTATGTCTGCTGTAGAAAATGGACAAGTGAGTCCTGCGATGGGGATTCCGATGTATTATGTGCAGGCAGCTCCGCTTGTAGGTTTTATTCTCTGTGCAATCCGTATTTTTCAAAGATGGATTGCAGAGTGGAAGAATGTTTGGGTGAGGAAGGGAGAATAGGATGTCATCGGTTGTTGTATTTCTTATATTTGTCATCTGTCTGATCGTTGCGATTCCGGTTTCGATTTCCCTTGGGATTGTGTCGGTGCTTCCGGGAATGTTCGACCCTTCTTTTACGGCAAGCGGAACTTTTGTTATCCGATCTATGTTAGGAGGTCTTGACAGTTTTCCGCTTTTGGCAGTTCCGATGTTTGTGTTGTCCGGAATTATTATGGCGAGAGGCGGTATTTCGAGAAAGCTGTTTGATGTATTTGCATTTTTTATGGGCAAGAAGACTGCGGGAATGCCTTGCGCGGTCATTGTCACCTGTTTGTTCTACGGAGCGATTTCAGGATCGGCTCCGGCAACGGTGGCGGCGGTCGGAAGTATGACGATCCCGATCCTGATCGAAATGGGATATGACAAAAAATTTTCTACGTCTCTTGTTGCAGTGGCTGGCGGGTTAGGTGTAATCATTCCGCCCAGCATCCCGTTTATCATGTATGCAATGGCTTCAGGAGCATCGGTAAGCGATCTGTTTCTTGCAGGAATTCTGCCAGGACTTTTGATTGGCGGACTTTTGATCATTTACTCGATCGGATATTGTAAGAAACATGGGGAAGACAAAGAGAAGAAAGAGGCGATGGTCGGAGCGCTTCATGAAAAGGGCTTTTTGAAAGTGCTCCAAGACAGTGCGTTTGCACTTTTAAGTCCGGTTATTATACTGGGATGCATTTATACGGGAATTGCTTCTCCGACAGAAGCGGCGGTAATCTCTGTTTTCTATGCGTTTGTGATCAGTATCTTTGTGTATAAAAGTATCAAGGTGAAAGATATTTGGAATATTCTTGTGGAATCGATTCGAACATATGCTCCGATTCTGTTTATTTTAGCGGCATCAACCGCTTTTTCCAGAGTGCTGACACTGATGCAGGTTCCGCAGGAAATCAGCGGATGGATATTGACCCATTTTACAAATAAAATTGTGCTGCTTCTTGTGATCAATTTGTTCCTTCTTGTCGTTGGTATGGTGATGGATACAACGCCGGCAATCTTGATCTTAACACCGATTTTGCTTCCTATTGTGGGGGCGGCAGGGATTGATCCGATTCATTTTGGTATCATTATGGTCGTAAATCTTGCAATCGGATTTGTTACTCCGCCGATCGGAGTGAATCTGTTTGTGGCAAGTTCTCTGACAGAAGTGCCGGTAATGGAAATTGCAAAGAAGGCAATGCCGATGATCGTCTGCTTCTTGTTGGCGCTTCTTGTCATTACCTTTATACCTGCAGTCAGCCTTGTCTTGTTGTCATAATCAGAAAAAGTGCGAAGGAGCGAACTTAGTATGAAAGAGAGAAAAAGATTGTTCAGAACGGCGGCGGTGGTATTAACGACCGGACTTTTGAGTGTGGCGGTTTTGGGATGCGCAAGTGATACAGGAAAAGGCAAAGGGGAACAGCGGTATGCATATCCGTTGGGAACAGCAAGTCCGGAAGATACTGTGACTCAGATCTATGCGGAAAAATTTGCAGAAGAGGCAGATCGCCTAAGTGGCGGAAGGATTAAGATCAGTGTGTATCCAAACAGTGTGCTTGGCGGAGACAGAGAACTACTGGAGAGCTGTTATGACGGCGATATTCCGTTTGTTGTGCAAAATACGGCTCCGCAGGTGAATTTCATTAAGGATACGGCTGTCTTTGATATGCCTTGTGTATTTCAGGATATTGAATCTATGCGGGAAACCGTGGATGATGCGGAATTTATGGAAAAAATGCAGGAGTCTTATCGAAGCGCGGGATATGAATTGTTAGGCTATGCAGATCAGGGGTTTCGTGTGATGTCAACAAATAAAAAAGTGGAGACGATCTCTGATTTTAAAGGACAGAAGATCCGAACGATGGAAGATCCGTATCAGCTTGCGTTTTGGAAAGCGCTTGGGGCAAATCCGACTCCGATGAATTTTAGTGAAGTGTATATCGGACTTCAGCAAAATACGATCGATGCACAGGAAAATCCATATGAGGTGATTGTTTCAAACAGACTTTATGAGCAGCAGGATTATATAATTGAGACGAATCATGTGCCGCATCTGATCTCTTTGATTATCAGCGAAAAATTCTATAGCAATCTTCCGAAAGAGGATCGAGAGATTTTGATTGAAGCACAGGAAATTGCAAAGCAATATGCCAGAGAAAAATCGGACGAGCGGATGAATGAAAAGATCCAGGTGATCAAAGAGAGCGGAACGAAAATCATTTCCTTAGATGAGACGACATATGAACAGATGCAGGCTGTTTCAAAGAGTGTATACAAGAAGATCGCTCAGACTGCAGATGGTGAGATTATCAATTTGTATATGAAGGAATAGAGGAAGAAGTTTTGAAACTTTATTCTCGATTGAACTGGAATTTACAGATGGAAGAAAGGACAGTACAGGAAGACAAACTGTTTTCCTGTGCTGTCTTTCTTTATGCAAAAATAAGATCATATAATCTCCGTTTAAAAATCAGAAGATATAATTTTTTGTAGAATATACTTGCATTATACCCAGCCAGGGTATATAATGCGCTCAGAGGTAAATACCTTAGAGGGGTATATGTTTCTGCGCCGAGAGGAAAAAGGAAGAGAACAGGCAGAAACAACAGGTGAAAACCGGAACATGATTTTGAAGGAGCGAACAGAGATGGAGAAGGAGAAAACTTGTCCTGCATGTGAACATCGAACAAAAATGCGGACGGAAGAAGAAACAAGATTGATGGTAAATCGTTTGAACAGGATTGAAGGGCAGGTGAGAGGGATTCGAAGAATGGTAGAAAACCACGCTTATTGCCCGGATATTCTTATTCAGGTATCAGCGATCACTGCGGCTTTAAATAGTTTTAATAAAGTTCTTTTGGCGGAACATATACGGACCTGCGTTTCGGAAGATATAAAGGAAGGCAAGGAGGAAACGATTGATGAACTTGTAACGGTTTTGAGGAAACTGATGAAATAAGCGACAGGCAAATTGAAACTTGAAAAGTATAGAAAGAATGAAGAAAATAAAGAAAATGAAGAATTGGAAGGAGGAGATCGGTTGAAACAATATGAAGTTACGGGAATGAGCTGTGCGGCATGCAGCGCCCGTGTAGAAAAGGCCGTGTCAAAACTGGAAGGAGTTACTTCTTGTTCTGTAAATCTTTTGACAAATTCTATGGGAGTCGAAGGAAACGTTGATCCGAAGGCGATTATTGAAGCGGTGGAGGCTGCCGGATATCAGGCAGAAGAAAAAGAAAAACAGGAAAAAGGTGCGGGCAAAGCGGAAGGAAGCGGGAAGAGAGAGGAGCTTAAAGATAAAGAAACTCCGAAAATGAAAAGACGTCTGATCGCTTCGCTTTGCTTTTTGATTCCACTGATGTACCTGTCGATGGGACATATGATGTGGGGATGGAAAGTGCCGGGGATTTTAGAAAATAACCATGTGGCAATGGGGATCATACAGCTTTTGCTGACAACGGCCGTAATGGTGATCAATCAAAAATTTTTTATAAGCGGAATGAAAGGACTTCTTCATAAAGCGCCAAATATGGATACGCTTGTAGCTTTGGGGGCTGGTGCGTCATATGGGTATAGTGTGTATGCATTGTTTGCGATGACCGATGCGCAGATGCGCGCAGATACGGCTTTGGTGATGTCATATATGCATGAGTTTTATTTTGAGTCTGCGGCAATGATTCTGACCCTGATTACAGTTGGAAAACTTTTGGAGGCAAGGTCAAAGGGAAAGACGACAGACGCACTGAAAGGGCTTATGGATCTTGCGCCGAAAACGGCAACTGTCGTACGAGGAAAAGAAGAAGTAAAAGTCGGGATTGAACAGGTGCGAAAAGGAGATCTGTTTGTTGTGCGCCCGGGGGAAAATATTCCTGTCGATGGAATTGTTTTGGAAGGAAACGGGGCAGTTGATGAATCGGCGCTGACCGGGGAAAGCATTCCGGCGGATAAGAAAGAAGGGGATAGTGTATCAGGCGGGACGATCAATCAGTCCGGTTTCTTAAGATGTGAGGCGACGAGAGTCGGGGAAGATACAACTCTTTCTCAGATTATTCGTATGG
>CAJLUP010000092.1 GCA_905209865.1 uncultured Lachnospiraceae bacterium | reverse complement strand
TAAGGCTGAGAAAGGCGGTATGCCTATGAATATGATACATGCAGAAAAGCTTGTATATGAGTATGATAAGCGTGATGAAGAAGGAAATGTGATTGGAACGAATCGTGCTATTGACGGGGTTGATATTGATGTGCCGCAAGGTTCTTTTGTGGCAGTGCTTGGACATAACGGTTCGGGAAAATCCACTCTTGCAAAACATATGAATGCGATTTTAGTTCCGACAGGCGGTACAGTATGGGTGGACGGACAGGATACAAAAGATCCTGAAAATCTGTGGGACGTACGGCGGACTGCGGGGATGGTATTTCAAAATCCCGACAATCAGATCATTGGGACTGTTGTGGAGGAAGATGTGGGATTCGGACCTGAGAATATCGGGATTCCGACAGATGACATATGGAAACGGGTTGAAGAAAGCCTGCGGCTTGTCGGGATGACAGAATATCGTAAGTCTTCGCCGAATAAACTTTCCGGCGGGCAAAAACAGCGTGTAGCGATTGCGGGAGTGATCGCGATGGAACCAAAATGTATCGTGTTGGATGAGCCCACTGCGATGCTTGATCCGAATGGACGAAGAGAAGTGCTTCATGCAGTTGGGCGTTTGCGCAGGGAGAAAAACGTAACGGTGATTTTGATTACTCATTATATGGAAGAAGTGATCGAGGCAGATCAGGTGTTTGTTATGGACAGCGGTCATATTGTGATGCATGGAACTCCCAGAGAAATATTTGGAAGAGTGGATGAATTAAAGTCATATCGGATGGATGTTCCGCAAGTTACGATGTTGGCAGAGGAGCTTAGAAGGAGAGGACTGGATATCCCGAAAGGGATCTTGAGAAGGGAAGAATTGGTGGAAGCATTATGTCGATTGCGTTAGAACATGTGAATTATATATATAGTCCGGGTACTGCTTATGAGAAATGCGCGCTGAAAGATATCAGTCTTGAGATTCAACAAGGGCAGTTCGTCGGGATTATCGGACATACAGGATCCGGGAAATCTACGCTGATCCAGCATTTAAACGGATTGATGAAGGCAACTTCAGGAGATATCCGGTATGAAGGGAAAAGCATTTATGAAGAGGGCTATGATATGAGGAAGCTTCGAAGTCAGGTAGGGCTTGTCTTTCAATATCCCGAACATCAGCTTTTCGAAGTTGATGTTATAAGTGATGTATGCTTTGGCCCGAGAAATCAGGGGCTTTCAGAGGAAGAATGTGAGAAAAACGCAAGGGAAGCGCTGGAGTTGGTCGGATTTCCGGAAAAATATTATAAGCAGTCTCCATTTGAGCTTTCAGGAGGTCAGAAGAGGCGTGTGGCGATCGCCGGAGTGCTGGCAATGAAACCGAAAGTGCTTATTTTGGATGAACCTACCGCAGGGCTTGATCCGAAAGGGCGAGACGAGATCCTTGATCAGATTGCAAAACTGCATAAAGAAACAGGGATGACAGTTGTTCTTGTATCGCATAGTATGGAAGATGTGGCCCGTTATGTGGAACGGATCATTGTGATGAACAAAGGGGAAAAGATGCTCGATGGTACACCGAAAGAGGTGTTCCGTCATTATAAAGAACTGGAGGCGGTAGGTCTTGCGGCGCCTCAGGTTACTTATGTGATGCATGACTTGAAAGAACGTGGATTCGACGTTTCGCCTGATGCGACAACGATCGAAGAAGCAGCAGATGAGATAATGAGGAGTTTCTTATGATCAGAGATATTACGATCGGACAGTATTACCCGGTAAAAAGCCGGATACATAGTTTAGACCCAAGGGTGAAAATTGTTTGCACCCTTTTATTTCTTGTCTCTTTATTTATTCAAAGCTCGTTTCTCGGATATGTGATCGCAACGTTATTTCTTGGGACAGTTATTCATATGTCGAAAGTTCCGTTGAAATATATTGTGAAGGGCTTAAAGCCGATCGTAATCCTGCTGATGTTTACGGTCGTTATGAATTTATTTCTGACAAGAGGCGGCGAAGTGCTGCTGCATTTTTGGATTTTTACGATTACGGAGGAAGGCGTTCGGACGTCCGTTTTCATGGCGCTTCGATTGATGTATCTTGTGGCGGGTTCTTCGCTTATGACATTTACAACGTCCCCGAACGGATTGATGGATGGAATGGAAAAATTACTAAGTCCGCTGAATAAACTGCACCTTCCGGTTCATGAGGTGGCGATGATCATGTCCATTGCGCTTCGATTCATTCCGATCCTTTTAGAGGAAACGGACAAGATTATGAAAGCTCAGATTGCCAGAGGCGCTGATTTTGAGAGCGGAAATATTATCCAAAGAGCGAAGGCGATGATTCCGATTCTTGTTCCGTTATTCGTATCTGCCTTCCGAAGGGCGAACGATCTTGCAATGGCGATGGAAGCCCGCTGCTATCATGGCGGAGAGGGAAGAACGAGGATGAAACCGCTGAAATATAAAGAAAGAGATAAAGCGGCATATCTGATTACGATCATCTATGTGGCAGGAGTGTTTGTGCTTGGGAAATTCGTGCCGTTTCGGGTATGGATTTTCTAAAGGTATCTGCAGAAAATGTGAAAGGGAAGTCTGATTGGCAAAAGTTTGGACTGCAAAAGTTCGTTTTTCGGCAGACAAAGGAGAATGTGTAAAAGAATTTGTGAAAAGGCTGAGATGAAAAAGGGGAACGGATAAAGACATGAAACGGGTGAAATTGACGGTTGCTTATGACGGAACGGATTATTGCGGATGGCAGATACAGCCGAACGGAATTACGGTAGAAGAAGTCCTGAACAAGGCGCTGTCTGAACTGACAGGCGAAACGATCCGTGTGATTGGGGCAAGCAGGACAGATGCAGGGGTTCATGCAAAGGGAAATGTGGCGGTTTTTGACACGGAGTCTCCGATCCCTTCGGATCGGATTGCGTACGCCGTCAACAGGCTGCTCCCTGAGGATATTGTTATCGTGCGTTCGGAAGAAGTGGGAACAGACTGGCATCCTCGTTATCAAACATCGGTTAAAACATATGAATATACGATTGTAAACCGAGAGATGCCGGACCCGATCAGACGGAGAGATTCCTGGTTTGTTTCATTTCCGCTGAATGTTGATGAGATGAGAAAGGCAGCGCAGTATCTCGTCGGCGAGCATGATTTTAAAACATTTTGCAGCATTCATACAGGTGTCAAAACGACGGTTCGAAAGATTTATAGTTTGGAGATTGAGCCGGACGGAGATCTGGTGAAAATGCGGATCAGCGGAAATGGGTTTTTATATAATATGGTGCGGATTATCGCAGGTACTCTTGTAGAAGTCGGGAGGGGTGCATGTACGCCTCTTGAGGTTAAGGAGATGCTTGATCAAAAGAAACGAGAAAAGGCGGGAGCGACTGCCCCTGCGCAAGGGCTTGTGCTTGTGAAAATTGCGTATGAGTAAGTGAATCGGAAGAAGCAGAGAAACTGTCTTTCTGCTTGACTTTTGTTAAGCAGATTGTTAGACTTAAATGTAGCGATAGGAGGGCGAAAGATATGAAAATTTATGAAACAGAAAACTACGAAGCAATGAGCAGAAAAGCAGCCAATATTTTGTCTGCACAAGTGATTTTGAAACCGGATTGTGTACTCGGTCTTGCAACAGGATCAACACCCATCGGAACATACGACAAACTTGTAGAGTGGTATGAAAAAGGCGACCTTGATTTCTCAGAAGTTAAGACAGTAAACCTTGATGAATACAGAGGTCTGACACGCGATAACGATCAGAGTTATTACTATTTCATGCATGAGCATTTGTTTGATCGTGTGAATATCGATCCTGAGAATACAAACGTTCCGAACGGAACAGAACCGGATGCGGACAAAGAATGTGAAAGATATGAGAAACTGATCGAATCAATGGGAGGAGTTGACATCCAGCTTCTCGGTTTGGGACACAACGGACATATCGGATTTAACGAGCCGGACAGCTCTTTCGCACAGACGACACACTGTGTTGACCTGACAAAGAGCACAATCGAAGCAAATAAGAGATTCTTTGCATCTGCGGATGACGTACCGCGTCAGGCTTATACAATGGGAATCGGAACGATCATGCGCGCGAAGAAGATTCTGCTTATCGTAAACGGCGAGGCAAAAGCAGATATCGTTGCAAAGGCATTTTTCGGACCGGTAACTCCGGAAGTTCCGGCATCGATCCTGCAGCTCCACAATGATGTTGTGATCGTTGGAGATAAAGCAGCGTTGTCAAAGATTCCGAGATAAGGCTGAAGCAGGATGGCTTATTTACTTGAAGTATGCGCGGATAGTGTGAAATCCGCAGTCGAAGCACAGACCGGAGGAGCGGATCGGATTGAATTGTGTTCTGCTCTTGTGATCGGAGGTCTGTCTCCGTCTGCAGCGATGTTTGAGCAGGTGAAGAAGAATGTCGATCTTCCGATCAGAGTGCTCCTTCGTCCAAGATTCGGGGATTTCTGCTATGATGAGTATGAATTTAAAACCTTGGAAGAAGAGGTGCGTATATTCCGGGAGGCGGGAGCTGCAGGCGTTGTTATCGGGATTTTAAGACCTGATGGGACGCTTGATATCGACAGGATGGAAAAACTGATCTCATGCGCTAAAGAAGGTAGTGAAGCGCCGCCGTGCACGGTGACCTTTCACAGAGCGTTTGATGTGTGCCGGGATGCAAAAGAAGCATTGGAACAGTGTATACAGCTTGGAGTTGATACGATCCTTACAAGCGGGCAGAAAAACAGCGCGTGGAACGGTCGCGATCTTTTGCGGGAACTGGTGAAAGAATCCGAGGGAAAGATTGAGATTTTGGCAGGAGCCGGAATCAATCCAGAAGTGATCAAAAAGCTGTCGGACTATGCTGAAGTGACTTCTTTTCATATGTCAGGAAAGAAAGTAGTTGACAGTCTGATGAAATTCCGAAGGGAAGATGTGCCTATGGGTATACCGGGTTTTCCTGAATTTGATATTTGGCAGACTGATTCCGAACAGATTAAGCAGGCGAAACAAATCTTGACTGCGATGTCTTTGTGAAATGGCTGACAGATGATTTGCAAGGAGAAAAACAGGAGTTAATATACAATCACTGCTTGACAAAACAATTACTGTAAGCTAAGATATGCTTCATAAATATACAGGCTTTGAAGGGAACAAGTAACAAGTGAACGAGATGACAGAAAGCAGCCGGTTGATGAGAGGCGCGTGAGACGAATTTGTGAATACATCCCGGAGCTTCACACCGAAAAGGAACTGTCCGGCAGCGCGGATAAAAGAAGTCGCTGTGTATAGATGATGGCAGGGAATGAGTAGGCTGTGACGGAGTGGTGCACGTTATCGTACCAAGTGAGGCTGAAAAAGTGTCGGGGATCGACAGTTCAGTAAATTAAGGTGGTACCACGGGAAGATCCGTCCTTATTGCGTGAGCGATAAGGACGGTTTTTTGTATTTTAAATTTTGCTATTTGGAAAAAGGAGAAAGAAAATGGGAATTTACGAGGAACTTCAGGCAAGAGGTCTGATCGCGCAGGTGACGGATGAAGAAAGAATCCGCGATTTAGTAAACAATGGAAAGGCTGTGTTTTATATTGGATTTGATCCGACGGCAGACAGCCTTCATGTAGGACATTTTATGGCGCTGTGCCTTATGAAACGTCTTCAGGAAGCTGGAAATAAACCGATTGCGCTGATCGGAGGCGGAACAGGATATATCGGAGATCCGTCAGGAAGATCCGATATGAGAAGTATGATGACACCGGAGCAGATTCAGCATAACTGTGACTGCTTTAAGAAACAGATGAGCAAGTTTATTGATTTTTCTGAAGGGAAAGCGCTTATGGTAAATAATGCAGACTGGCTGCTTGACCTGAACTATGTAGAGGTGCTTCGGGAAATCGGACCGCATTTTTCTGTAAACCGTATGCTTACAGCTGAATGCTATAAACAGAGAATGGAAAAAGGTTTGAGTTTCCTTGAGTTTAATTATATGATTATGCAGGCGTATGACTTTTATGCATTGTTCCAGAAATATGGATGTAACATGCAGTTTGGCGGAGATGACCAGTGGAGCAATATGCTTGCGGGAACAGAATTGATCAGAAGAAAATTAGGCGAGGATGCAGGCGCAATGACGATCACTCTCCTTTTGAATTCAGAAGGAAAGAAGATGGGAAAAACACAGTCAGGAGCTGTATGGCTTGATGAAAATAAAACATCGCCGTTTGACTTTTATCAGTATTGGAGAAATGTAGCTGATGCCGATGTGCTGAAATGTATCCGTATGCTGACATTCCTTCCGCTTGAGGAAATCGATAAAATGGATGCTTGGGAAGGCGCGCAGCTTAATACTGCAAAAGAGATTTTGGCATATGAACTGACAAAACTTGTTCACGGAGAAGAAGAGGCGAAGAAAGCGCAGGAAAGTGCAAGAGCTTTGTTCAGCAAAGGAAATGCAGCAGAGATGCCGACAGCGCAGCTCACAGAAGATGATCTGACAGACGGAAAGATTGACATTCTTACAATGCTTGTGAAGAGCGGTCTTGTTACATCAAAATCTGAGGCGAGACGCGCGGTGCAGCAGGGCGGCGTTGCGGTAGACGGAGAGAAAGTATCCGATATTGCTGCGGCTTTCGGAAAAGAAGATCTGTCAGGTGAAGGAATTATTTTGAAAAAAGGAAAGAAAAACTTCCGCCGGGTTGTTGCTGAGTAAGAAGTACAGGGACGGAGAACAAAAATGCAGGCAGGTTTCTGTGAGTTTGTGAAAATGAATTGGCAGATTAGCGGCAGCGGGAGATTGCTGATCCAAGTGGGAAAGGAAGTGGCTGTATGGGGATGAATAGTACGCCGATGTCCGAACGGGTTCATATCGGATTTTTTGGAAGAAGGAATGCCGGAAAGTCTAGTGTCATGAATGCAGTTACAGGGCAGGATCTTGCAGTTGTATCAGACGTAAAGGGAACGACAACGGATCCGGTATATAAGTCGATGGAACTGCTTCCGATCGGCCCTGTGGTGATGATGGATACACCAGGGATAGATGATGAAGGGACTCTTGGAGAGCTTCGGGTGAAAAAAAGTTACCAGACGCTTAATAAGACAGATGCGGCAGTGCTTGTTATTGA
>CAJLUP010000091.1 GCA_905209865.1 uncultured Lachnospiraceae bacterium | reverse complement strand
TCGCGAAAGAACCATATAGCGGTGCGGACAAGGATAAAATCGCGGCAGGCGCTTATATTCAGGTTACATTCCCGGAAGCAAAACAGATCGGAAGCATAAGAATGACGCAAGGAAAGTCATCTGCAGGAGATGTGTTTAAAAAAGTAGAAATACAGTACAGCACAGACGGACAAAGCGGCTGGAAGAACGCCGGAGAGTTTACAAATGCGAAAGATCAGACAGTAAACTTTACAGTAACTGATCAGATCAAAGCCATCCGTCTTGTGAACAAAGAGCAGACAGCAGGCTGGGTACGCGTCGGTGAATTAGATATCCGTGCGCCGAAGAATCCGGGTCAGGCAGGAACAACAGAGAATATTTATACAAATGTGAAAAATCACGAAATGCTCGGAACAACAGAAGCAGGAATGTCTTCTTTACAGCCGGGAACGATCAGTTTGGAAAAAGATCAGTATATCGGCGTTGATTTAAAGAACATTAAAGCGATCGAGAACATTGCAGTGAAAGCGGGAGATAATGCAAATGTGAAACTGCAAAGTTCTATGAACGGAGTAATCTGGACTGACGTTGATGCAGGAGCGTTGGAAGACGCGAGATATGTAAGACTTTACAATGCCGGAAATGAGACACAGGATGTTGCAGTTGAAGAATTCAAAGTAACATATGCGTTTATCGGAGAGAAAACAGTTGAAAGTGATTTCGCGCAGAGTGATTCTGCAAGTGATATGCGCAGCAACGGAAAAGTAGGAAATGTATTCGACGGAGATTTAGCTACGTTTGGCAAGATCACAGGAACACAGGATGAAGGGAAAAAGATCGTATTCGATCTCGGACAGACTGTGAATTTTGAATCATTCAGATATTATGTAAAAGAGACAAGTCTTGACTTTTTAAGACATGCAAAATTCGAAGTTGCGGACAGCAAAGAGGCTGCAGACGATCAGTGGACAAAGATCCTCGAAGTAGGAAATGAGGCAGCGGTTCAGATATCGTCTAATGCAACAGCAAAAGACGCCGACTATTTGACTCATGATACTACAAATCCGGGAAATATGTATGCAGAAGCAACCGGATTGAATGCATCAGGACGTTATTTGAGAATCGTACCGTTGACAACATATACACAAAGATGGGTTGAACTGTATGAACTTCAGATTAACGGCGGAGCATACATGACAATAGAGTCGAACAAAGACATCGTGTCAGAAGTGACGGAAGAAGCGGGCAAGATCCCGTCAAATGTATTCGACGGAAATTTTGCGACAACATATAAACCATCTGCTGCAAACGGTTCATTTACATATCGTATCAGCAGACCGGATCAGAGAACGATTCGTATCGTTCAAAACGGAAAAGTATCGAATGCGGATGTAAAAGCAGTTCTTTATAAAGACGGAGTAAAACAAGAAGCAGTCACGATCGGAAAACTGAATCAGACGATCAATGAATTTGCTGTTGCAAAAGACAGCCAGATCTTGGAAGTCGTTGTAACATGGGCGGAAGATATTCCTGAAATTTCTATTATAAAGACAAGCGAAAATGAAAAAGCTGCAGTTGATAAAAATGCGCTGAATGAGGCGATTAAAAAGCAGATCAACGATAAGTGGACGGCAGGCAGCAAGCAGGCGGTGACGGAAGCAAAAGCGACAGCGGAAGAAATCTCGGCAAATGACTACGCGACACAGGAAGTTGTAAATCTGGCAGAAAAAGCGCTTCTTGCCGCACATAAAAACGCAGTTGTCAAAGGAGATGTTACCGAATTAGAAAATGCACTGAATCATGTGAAAGCAGGAAAAGAAAATGTAGGAACAGAAGAAGCTCCTGTTTATGTAGAGATCTATTCTGCGAGAACGTATGCGTCATATGAGTCGGTAATAAATGAGATTCGGGAAGCTCTGAAAGATAAAGAAAATGTTTCCGAGAAGAAAGTGGAAGATCTGACAGAGAAACTTAAGAAAGCTGACGCGGCTTTAGAATATTCACTGATCCAGAGAGAGCTGGCGGAAACAGAATTAGAAAACGCAGTAAACTATAATGAGGATGATTACACAACTGCTTCTTACAAAGCATATACAGATGCGAAAGCGGCGTTAGATGCGCTTGTGAAAGCAGATAAGGCAGAGCGTAACAATCCGAAAGAAATCTATGCTGCACGAAATGTTTTTGTACAGACAGAAGAAGGTCTTGTTAATGTAGCTGCATTGAAAGCAAAACTTGCAGAAGTTGGGGAACTGGATGAAAAGCTTTATACGGCAGACAGTTGGAACGTACTTCAGGATGTAGTGAAGGATGCGGAGTCCTGTCTGGAAAACGGAACAAAAGATCAGGTAGATAAAGCAGTTTCTGATCTGGAAAATGCAGTGAATGGTCTGGTGGAAAAAACAGAAACGACCGTGGATGATGTCATTGCAGAAATGGAAAAAGTAAACGGTAAAGATTACACAGAAGTAAGTTTCGGTGTGCTTCAGGATGCCATCAGCAAAGCAAAAGCAGATAAAGATCAGAATGATCCGGCGTTAGATCAGGCAAATATCGCTGCAATGAAAGAAGCGAAAGCGGCGCTTGTAAGTATCGTAGATTTGAAGGCGGCTATTAATGAAGCGGCGCAGCACAAAGAAGGGAATTACACAGCAGGTTCTTATAAACTGTTGAAAGATGCTGTGACAACTGCAGAACCGTTGAAAGAAAACGGTACGAAAGAAGAGGTTGCCAATGCGGTGTCAGCAATTCGTGCGGCAATCAAGGGACTGGAAAAACGTGCGGCTGGTTTGGATGAATACAGAGATTCTATTGTATTGAAGAAACCGGAAGGTTATACAGAGGAAAGCTATGCGGCATATAAAAAGGCGTACGATGCGCTGATGGCTCTGGATTCGAAGGAGACAACGGCGGAAATGTTTGCAAATGCGAAATCTGCCTTTGAGGCTGCACAAGCAGGACTTGTAAAGAAAGGAAGCAGTGAGAATACGGGAAGCTCTTCAAATGGAGCAATTACAAACGGAGCGGTTGCAACCGGAGATACAATGAACGTTTCAGCATTAGCAGGCTTATTCTTGTCACTTTTGATGATTGCAGCGCTTATGAAACGTAAAACATTCTTTCGCCTTTTTGGAAAAGATGAATAGAAATCAGAATTGATTAAAAGGATAATATCAAAAGGATGTAAGATAATTTGAATTTAAGAATCGCCAGTTCGGGCAGTGATGAAGCCGGAACTGGCGATTCTTTTTTACAATGGCGACCGTTTACAATCCCGGAATGTGCCTTTTGGCACTTCCGGTGATTGCTTTGAATAGCGGACGAACGATGTATATTAAAGGAAGATTTCCGCTTTTTTGTCGCTCTGACAGACTTTGGTTAATTTTTTTACAGTCAGATTCATCTTAAAATCACTGACATATCTGGCTTTCTGTTTACAGAAGCGGACACATTTCATGCAGCCGATACATTTATCATGATCTGTTTTTTTCGGATTATCAGGAGAGATTGCTCCTGCCGGACAGATCTTGGCACAGGCGCCGCACTCAGTGCAAAGGGAAACATCAGCCTTCGGGAAAAGGACGTTTTTGCCATATTTTCTATAAGGAGTATTTCCCGGTACTTTCAGATTGAAGGAAGCAAAAGATTCTTCCTTTTTAATGATTCGATTCAGTGAAACGCCGTATTCGGAAGCTGTCTTTAAATCTGCTTTGTTCGGACGTCTTGCACCGATGGAGTTCACGATGGAATGTTCGGTCGGAAAAGCTGCGGCTCCGATGACTTTGAAGCCTCTTTTTTCGACTTCGGTTTTTAATTCTAAAAGAGCGTCTTCATATGCGCGGCATCCGTATGTAGCGACAAGGGCGGCGGGAGTTCCGCTGCCGGAAAACAGATCGAGATATTCGAGAAAGAGCGCCGGAACACGACCGTAGTATACGGGAATCGCAAACAGGGCGAAGTCGTTTGGCGCAAATTTTGCGACAGGTTTCAGATCTTTTTTGATCGTAAGGTCAAAAGAGACTGATTTCAGATCAATACTTCTTGCCGTCTCCATAACGACTTTGTGAGTCGTTCCTGTAGGGCTGAAATAAATAAGTTTTAATTCGTTCATTTTCATAAATCAACAGACTCCTTTGTAAGTAATATTACAATGATATCATAATGCGGGTGAAAATGCACGAAGAAAAAACGATATACCAAGCCGGCTCTTTTTAGGCGCTCTTCAGATCTTCTTTGGCTCTTTTTTGAGATATTCTGTTGTCAGTGCATTTTTGTTTGACTGGGTAAGAAGAAAACTATACAATAAATATAATAGAAAGTACTTAGGAGGGAAAAGATTATGAAATGTCAGTATTGTGGCAGTGAAATTCCTGATGATGCTGTTTTTTGTCCCGAGTGCGGACAGCGGCAAGAAGACCATTCAACCGATATAGATTATCCCGCAGGTTTGAATGAGGGATCACAGCAGGAGCTGGAAGAACAGTTAAATCAAGAACCGGAGCAGAAGTCAGGCGAAGGGTTCGAGCAAGGGCCGGATCAAGAAATGGAGCAGAAGTTAGAGCAAGAGTTACAGAGAGAGCTGCAAAAAGTGTTAGAGCAAGAGCCGGAGAAAGAGTCAACGAAGAAAGCTTGTCCGGTATGCGGCACAGTACTGGGAGACGGGGATTTGTTTTGTCCGGAGTGCGGTGCGCAGATTTCGCCTTCCCGAATGCCGGTTAAGGAAGTTCCTCCGGTGAAGAAAAAAGGAAAAACGCCGATTATTGTTGCGGGAGTGATCGGAGGAATCCTTCTGATTGCTGTTGTCGCCGTTGTGTTGGTGCTGGTTTTCAGAAGAGAAGATGAAGCGCCGTCAATCGATTCGATTGAACAGGAGATTGTGGAGCCGTCGGATGAGGATGTTTTGTCAGATGCAGATTTTAATCTTTTGGATGAAGATGAATTGTATTTTGAAGGGTTTGTGAAGAAAACGGAAAACGGAGATTATATTCTGCGTTTGGATGAGGAATATACATTTTACGGAGAAGATTTTTACGGAGATAATATTTTGCTGGAAAATGTGCGGAACATCCATATTGACCAATCTGTCCTTCCGGAAAAGATGCTTGACAGTATAAAATCAAATCAGACGGTTGAGGTGGACGGACAGTTATATATTGATAATGAAACATTGTATATAAGTCCATTTTTTATCTGGGATGAAGACGGAGAAGACCTGATAGAGACATTTGAAAAATCACAGTCTGAGGATGAACTTTTGAACAAAGATTATATTCTTCCGCAGAGCGGTTCCCGTCTTTTGACGGAAAGTGATGTGGCGGGAATGGATATCCGCGAGATCAATTACGCAAAAAATGAGATTTATGCAAGACATGGACGCATGTTCCAATCAGCTGAACTGCAGAATTATTTTAATAGTAAGAGCTGGTATTACGGTACAGTCAGCCCGGAAGATTTTGATAATTCCATGCTCTCCGAAGTTGAGCGGAAGAATGCAGATTTTCTGTCACAGATTGAGTTTGGTATGGACCCGAAAGGGTATCAGCTGGATGCACAGTGATGACTAAAGGATATGAAACTATGAAAAAGAGAGTAAGGTTCTTCCTGGTTTTGATGTTTGCCGGTTTTAGCGTTTTGGGATGCGCAAGGAAACAGACCGGTGATTCTTCGGAAGGACACGAAGCTTTAAAAGAGTCGGATGTTATCACAGAACGTGAAGAATCACAAAAACGCAAAACTTCGTCGGAAGATCAAGATGCGGAGGAGCACAATGTTTCAGATCAGGATAAACAATCGAATGAGAAAGAAGGATCTGAGAAAAAAGGAATTCTGATTGCCATCGATCCAGGACATCAAAGTCCGAATATAGACATGAGCGGGCAAGAACCGAATGCTCCGGGATCGGGGGAATTGAAGCAGAAGTCTGCAGGAGGGACTACCGGCAGATTTACCGGGATACCAGAATATGAATTAAACCTTGAGATTGCTCTGAGACTTCGGGACTGTCTGGTCGAGCAGGGATATGATGTGATCCTGACCCGGGAAAACAATGAGATTGCTATAAGTAATGCAGAAAGGGCGTGCCTTGCTAATGATGCCGGGGCAGATTTTTCTTTACGAATCCATGCAAATGGAAGTGAAGATCCGGCTGTAAACGGCGCAATGGCATTGATAGGATCTGCTGAAAATCCTTATGTGGGGAGCTTTTACGAGGAAAGTTATTGTCTGGCGGAACAGATTTTGAATTCTTATTGCAGTTCTACAGGAATGCAAAATCTCGGCATCCGATGCAATGATACAATGACAGGGATTAACTGGAGCCGGATACCGGTTGTTATAATTGAAATGGGATTTATGACGAACGAGCAGGATGATATAAATATGGCGGATGATTCGTATCGGGAATTGATGGTCAACGGGATCACGGAAGGGATCAATGCCTATTTTGGCTTTTGATTTCGAAGATTATGATGTAAGGGAGCAGAATATGCGTAGAAATGTTTTCAGATACAGACTGTTCTATATTTTATCGGTTCTTCTTGTGACGGCGGCTTTTACACTTACTGCCTGTCATGAAGAAGAGCCTGTAAAGGAAAAGAAAGAGAAAGAGCAGGAAAACAGGCAGGAGATTCCGATTAAAAGAGTGGAGCCTGAGGAGGCGGAAGAGAAAGCAGAGGAGTCTTCTTTGGCGTTGGATGATTTGAACGGTCAGATTCGGCAGATCATTGCGCCTGTTGAAAGTACCGGGGCCTTCGTTTCGGTATATGTGGAAAATCTTTCTTCGGAAGAAAAAACTTCTGTCAATAATTGTCAGATGCAGGCGGCGAGCCTGATCAAGCTTTATATTGCAGGCTGCGTATATGAGCAGATGCCGCTGATGCAAGAACAGGAGGCGTACACCGGAGAAACGGAAGAGCTTTTGCGGTTGATGATTACGGTCAGTGACAATGAGTCGGCGAATATGCTTGTTCGGAAACTCGGTTTTGGAGATGCTTCGGCAGGAATGGAAGCGGTGAATGCATTTTGCCGATCTCATGAGTTTACAGATACGCATATGGGAAGACTGCTGTTAGCTCCGAATGATGTGGATGACAATTATACATCTGTGAATGACTGTGGGAAGTTTCTTCGGGAAATAAACGGAAATGTTTTGGCGGGA
>CAJLUP010000090.1 GCA_905209865.1 uncultured Lachnospiraceae bacterium | reverse complement strand
CTTCTTCTCGTCGGAACAATCTTTGAATCTTACGCTCTGTCGGAGGATTTCCTTTTTGCACTTCAGCGCCGCATGTCTCAATCGATTCCTCTGTATGCACTTTGGAAGAACCAGTTGCTCCTCCACAGCCATCACGTCCTGTACGTCCTCCAAGGAGAATGATAATATCTCCCGGATCTGAATTTTCTCTGATCACCGCCCGTCTCGGAGCCGCTCCTAAAACCGCTCCAATTTCCATTCTTTTCGCAACATAATCCGGGTGATAGATCTCTTTCACAAGACCTGTTGCCAATCCGATCTGGTTACCATAAGAACTGTAACCAGATGCCGCGCCGCGCACGAGCTTCTTCTGCGGAAGTTTTCCTTTTAATGTTTCTTCTACAGATACAGTCGGATCCGCCGCTCCTGTTACACGCATTGCCTGATATACATAAGTACGTCCTGACAAAGGATCACGAATCGCGCCGCCCAGACAGGTAGCCGCACCGCCAAACGGCTCAATCTCTGTCGGGTGATTATGAGTTTCGTTTTTAAAGTTGATCAGCCATTCCTCTTCCACGCCATCCACTTTGATCGGTACCACAATACTGCAGGCGTTAATCTCATCTGATTCTTCCTGATCCTGAAGCTTTCCTTCTCTTTTCAATCTGCGCATCGCCATTAAAGCAAGATCCATAAGGCAGACAAACTTGTCCTCTCTGCCCGCAAAAATCTCACTGTGATCTTTCAAATATGCCTTATACGTATCTTCGATCGGCTTTCTGTAATACCCTTCATCAAAAGATACTTCTTTTAATTCCGTTGAAAACGTCGTATGACGACAATGATCCGACCAATAAGTATCAAGAACTCGGATCTCTGTCATTGTAGGATCTCTATGTTCCTCATCTCTATAATAATTACGAATATGAAGGAAATCTTTAAAAGTCATCGCAAGCCCCAAAGAAGCATAAAGTTTCTCCAATTCAGCTTCCTGCATTTCTTTAAAACCTTCAAACACAATAACATCTTCCGGCTCATCAAAAACTGTCACAAGAGTTTCCGGTTTTTTCTCATCGGCTTCTCGCGAATCAACCGGATTGATACAATGCGTCTTAATAGCAGCAAATTCTTCTTCAGAAATTGCACCTTCAATCACATATGTTGTTGCCGTATGAATCACCGGTGTTTCATCTTCTTTAATAAATCTTATGCACTGTTCTGCCGAATCTGCCCTTTGATCGAACTGTCCCGGAAGATACTCTACAGAAAAACTGTGATCCGCATCTGACACATCAAATACTTCTCTATAAAGAATATCTACAGGCGGCTCCGAAAATACACCCTGACATGCCTTTTCAAAAGTTTCATCTGAAATATTTTCCACATCATATCGAATTAACACACGCACTCCCGTCACATCTGTAATTCCAAGATAATGGCGGATTTCATGACCCAGCTCTTTTGCTGCAACAGCAAACTCCGGCTTCTTCTCTACAAATACACGTTTCACATTACTCATATGTTGTCTCCTCCACTTTTAACTGAAAACCTCTGTTTGTATCGTACCATACTTCACATCATTAGTATAATTAATATAACTAAAGTTTCTAATAAGAACTACTAATTATTTTTCTCTTTGACTGCTCTTCTTTTCATTTTATCTCTCTTCGTTCCTTTTTCCCACAAAAATACTCAGCAAAAACAACACAACAAGGATCCCCGCAAACAAACCGCCCACTCTAAACGCCATATCATAAAAAAGACCTTCCGGAAGCATTCGAATCATAAAATCTTCTGCCGGATCAAAAAGCCATAAATCATTATCAAAAAAGATATGATGAAATTTTATAAAAACCCCATTAAAATCCACTGCTGCAGCAATTCCAAGCCCCACAACAGGGAGTATAGCTATAAGCACAGCAGTCCGATATGTCCGACAGAGAATTTTTCTAAGATTCGCACGGCTTATAAGCAATAACGCAAAACAAACTGCCGCGGCAGCGAACGCCACAGTTCTCCCATGCAAGCCACGAACAAAAATGTCTCTTACTTCTTCCATATGAAAACGATCCTGCTCATTGAAAAAGTCCTGCTTTTTTCCATCAACTTCTGTGATAACCGACAATGTCTGTCTGTCGCCCCGCAAATAATCCATCATTTCCCGGGTCACATACATGACATTCTCCATCGTCATATCCAGTTCATCCAGCACCTCGTACTTTTCATATTCTTTTCTGTAAACATCCATATCCGAATACAGTACAAACTCAAATACAGAAATCAAAAGTACAAAAATCATCAACAGGGAAAATACAAGTCCCGCAAAATATTGTGCAATTTCTCTTTTTCTCTGTTTCATATCACTTCCCCTTTATGTTTTAAAACTTTACAACTATAGATGAAATTTATTGTGTTTTTATAAAATATATCTTATAATACACATAGTATTTATTAGGAGGTCTAATAATGATCGATATTAATTATGAACTTTATAAAGTCTTTTATCACGTTGCTTCCACCTTAAACTTTTCAGAGGCATCCAAGCAGCTTTACATCTCACAATCCGCAGTCAGCCAATCTATTAAAACACTGGAACGGAAATTAGATCAAACGCTTTTTATAAGAAGCACGAAAAAAGTACAATTAACTCCTGAAGGAGAAATTCTTATGCGCCATGTAGAACCTGCCATGAATCTAATCCAAAAAGGAGAAACACAACTTCTCGATGCGGCATCAACAGGCGGACAGATCCGAATCGGCGCCAGCGACACCATATGCCGCTATTTCCTGATTCCTTATTTAGAGCGTTTTCACAAGGCCTTTCCAGGAGCACATATCAAAGTAATCAATCAAACCTCTATGAAATGTGCAGAACTTCTGCGGAACGGATTGGTAGACCTCACAGTTGTAAATTTTCCAAACAATCACCTCGGAACAACCACCTCCGTTATGCGAATTAAAAAATTCAAAGATGTCTTTATCGCCGGAAAAACTTTCCAGGAATTAAAAGGAGAAACTCTAACTTTCTCACAACTGCTGAAATACCCCATCCTCATGTTGGACAAAAACAGTACAACAAATGAATTCCTCCACCAGGTCTTTCAACAGCATCAGCTTGATCTTGTTCCCGAAATCGAACTTACAAGCAATGATCTGCTGATTGACCTTGCCCGCATAGGACTTGGAATTGCTTTTGTGCCGGACTATTGCATCTCTCCCGAAAGTGATGACATTTTCATTTTACACACCAAAGAAGAACTTCCTGAAAGAGAACTGGCTATCGCGTATAACGAACATCTGCCCTTGTCCCGTGCTTCCATGGAATTCTTAAGTTATTTCCGCGATAAAACAGTTTAGGATCACTCCCAAAACTTTTTCATATAATCTCCTAATGTTTCTGCCGTGCAGTATCGGTTATTACTCCATTCTCTTGGGAACAATTCCCGATACTGCCATGCAGAAAATCTTTCGTCAAGCAATAATATCATCCCGCGATCCGTTTCCGTACGGATCACCCTTCCTGCCGACTGAAGAACCTTATTCATTCCCGGATACAGATAAGCATAATCAAAGCCGCTTGTTCCTTCTGCATGAAAATACCGCTTTACAATCTCCCGCTCATTACACACTTGCGGAAGTCCGGCTCCTACAATAATAGCTCCAATCAGCCTGTCCTCTGTCAAATCGATCCCTTCCGAAAAAATTCCTCCCATTACACAAAAACCTACAAAGCTTCCTTCTCTTGGAACATTAAATTCTTCAAGAAATCCTTCTCTTTCCTCCTCACTCATATATGGTGCCTGAATGATGGAAGAAATCGATCTGCATTTATCAGAAAAAATATCGTACACTTCTTCCATCACACGATAAGATGGAAAAAACGCCATATAATTTCCTTTTTTACTATCTGCTGCTCTTCCGATATACTCCGCAATACGCTCATACATTTTCTGCCCCCGCTGCGTGTATTTCGTACTTACATCTCTGCCGATCAAAAGAAGCCTGCTGTCTTTCGGAAACGGAGAATCCGCGTAAATTGCATAGTCATCCTTCTCAACTGATAAAAGCTTTTTATAATATCGCACCGGAAGAAGTGTCGCAGAAAAGAAAATTGTCCCTGCTCCATATTCTAAGTATGCCTGCAAATTCGCTGCCGGATTCACACAGAATAGCTTCACCATAAATCGTCCGTCTTTTTGATACTCGCTATATATCACATAGTTTTCATCTAAAATATCATAGATATCCACAAATTCTTTTACTCTAAAATACAAATCTAAAACTTGTTCTCTTTTTTCTTCATCAGAAGGCTGCTCTAAAAAACGTTCCATTTCTGATAAGAGGTTCAGTAATTTTATTGCCAAATGAGAGACACTTGTCAAAACCATATAATTTTCGCACTCTCTTTTTAAAGCAAGAAAAATCCGATTCACTTCCTCCGCCTTTTTTGAAAGCACCACATCCTTCGTACGCATCATCTTTTTTAATTCCAAAAAATCTTCTTTATATAATTGTGCGCTGTACATTTCTCTGCCGCGTTCAACAAGATTATGAGCTTCATCAATTAGGAAAATATACTCTCCTCCCGAAGTTTCAGAAAAGAAACGTTTCAAATGAGCTGTAGGATCAAATGCATAATTGTAATCACATATAACAGCATCTACCCATGTAGAAATATCTAAAGACATTTCAAATGGACACACACGATATTTTTCTGCCTGCCGTTCAACAACCTCTCTTGTAATCTCGTTAAAATTCACAATCGTGTCATATACGGCATCATTTACACGATCAAAATGACCTTTCGCATAAGGACACGAATCTGGATTGCATTCTGTCTCCTCGCATTTGCATATTTTTTCTTTTGCAGTAAGTGTAATTACTTTCATCTGCAGACCCTGTCTTCCAAGAATGTGAAACGCCTGCTCCGCCACAGTTCTTGTAATTGTTTTTGCCGTCAGATAAAAAATTTTATCGCCTAATCCTTCTCCTACCGCCTTTACAGAAGGATATAACGTAGACATTGTTTTTCCAACTCCGGTAGGCGCCTGAAGAAACAGTTTCTTTTTTCTTAAGATCGTCCGATAAACCGCTACAGCAACCTCTTTTTGCCCTTTTCGGTATGCAAAAGGAAATTCCACTGATTGAATCGACTGATTCCTTTTCTTCTCCCACTCGATCTGAAATCTCGCCCATTTCTCATAATTACCGATCAATTCTTCGAACCAGCTTTTCAAAACTTCATATTTATATTTATATAGAAAACGTCGGATCTCTTCAGTATCTAAATTACAGTATGTCATCTGTACGCTAATCTCCGAAAGTCCATGCTGCTCCGCATATAGATACGCATAACATTTTGCCTGTGCAAGATGGACATTAACCGGCTTCTCTATCTGATTCGGATCCCTCAAAACACCTTTGATCTCATCAATGACTACTTCTTGCGAATCTCCCTTTATAATAACTCCGTCAGCCCGTCCCTCTACTCTAATTTCAAACTCGCCACACGGAATCTGCAGTTTCATCGCTACTTCCGCATGATAATCCGCGCCCATCTGTCTTTGTATTTTTCGGTGAAGTCTTCCTCCCATTGCCATTACATCTTTATCAGACATCCCGGTTCTTCTATTATCAATATCGCCTTCCCGCAAAATGAATTCAACTAAATTTCGCACGGAAACACGAACTGTTTTCACTTCATCTCTCAATAATATCTCTGCCTGTTCTGTCTCTTTATATTTCATTAAAATCATCAAACGGATATCTATATATATTTCTCTAATCTCGCTTCATCCGCATTTCTAATTTTCATGATAGCTCTATCATAATCCTATTTTTTCTCCGGCACAACTAAATTCCGTCATTTTTTCTCTATACCGAAAAGGAAGATGGGTCTGCTGACATTTTGGATTCTCCCGCTCTTTAATCGAAACCGAATGAAAGAATCGTTTCCAAAGCATTTCGTATCCATACTCTTCTTCCGATACATTCTTCACAACGCCCTCATCGGAAAGACCTCCCCATACAAGCCGCCATCTCTTATTCATTTCATGAACCAAACTCACCTTATGCGTTTTATCATAAATCATCCAATTTTCCAAAGGAAAACGGTCTTCAAAATGGTCTGCAATACATGTCAGTATCTGGGATTTCGGAGTGATCTCCGAAAACAAAATGCCATTTTTAAGTTCTCTGAAACGGATAAATTCTTCATATCGGTGCGCCTCATTCGACACGCTTCTGCTCATAGAAAAGACATCCGCTACTGATGAATTGCTCAAATGTTCCATCACCTTTTCACTATACCGGATATTACGCGCTTCCTGCATCACTTCAAATACCGCTGTTCCCTTTCCAGCATCCGCTGATAACAACGCATGATAAATCTCCCAATAAGCGTTATACCCAAGATACCGCTTTATCATCCTTTCTAATTTCACAGCTTTTTCTTCTGATTCCTCTACAATTTTATATTCACAGAAAAGCTGCTGCTGTATTCTGCCTTTTAATTCAATACCCGCTTCCGCATTTCTACATTCCTTCCATGCATCATGCAGCGCTGAATAAAGTCCGGTTATTGTATCTTCACATATATAAATCTGCTTCACGATCCCTCCTCCTTCCTTCAGATCACTAATGATTCAATATAGAAATAAACAATATTTTATGCATGTTGCGAACCAATCCCCATATCATCAAACAGCGATAGCTGTCTAAAACTCATACTTTCCGTTCCTTCAGGAAGCTTTTCTTTTGTATTGAGTAAATTTCGTGTAATATAGTCTTCATCCATTCGAATCTGATACATCATCTTCCCTTTACATGTGATAAAATAAAGCGCCCGCTTTAAAACAACGCCCATTTTTTTCAAATCTTCAAAATCAAGCATCCCCATCTTTCTTGCTTTCACAATTCTGGATGCCGATTTATAGCCAATCCCCGGAACCCGAAGAAGCGTATAATAATCAACTCTATTTATCTCAACCGGAAATATTTCCAAATGCTTTAACGCCCAGCAGCATTTTGGATCAAGATATATATTAAAGTTCGGACATTCCTCATCCAATAATTCCCCTGCCTCAAAATGATAGTATCTAAGCAGCCAATCAGCCTGATAAAGTCGGTGTTCTCTCAAAAGCGGCGGTCCTTGATTTTTGACCGATGGAAGATGTTTGTCTTCATTAACCGGAACAAAAGCAGAGTAAAACACTCTTTTTAGATCAAACTTTTTATATAAAGACTCCGCCACGTGAAGGATCTGATAATCAGACTCCGGTGTAGCGCCTATGATCATTTGCGTACTTTGTCCTGCCG
>CAJLUP010000089.1 GCA_905209865.1 uncultured Lachnospiraceae bacterium | reverse complement strand
CTGCATCCGGATTCGCCCCTTTTCGGAAAAGATAAAATGGCAACCTTTGAACGGTATCTGCTGGAAGATGCGGAAACTCATATAGAAAAGAAGAATCCTTATTATTCTCTTCTTGAGAATGAACATGTTATTGATGGCATATTGGCAGAATTCGGGTTAAATCCGGCTTTGTCCCATATTGTCAACGGTCATGTTCCGGTGAAACGAAAAGACGGAGAGAATCCTGTGAAATGCGGAGGAAAAGTACTTGTGATCGACGGTGGATTCTCAAAAGCATATCAGAAAGAAACAGGGATTGCAGGATATACGTTGATCTTTAATTCTTATGGACTTCGTCTTGTTGCGCATGAACCGTTTGAGTCTACAGAAACTGCCATCGAGCAGGAAAAAGATATCCATTCGGAGACGATGATTGTAAAGAGGATGCAGGAACGGCTGTTGGTTGGGGATACAGATATCGGAAGGGAGTTAAAAGGTCAGGTAGAAGATCTTGAATGCTTGTTGGCCGCATACAGAAACGGCGAGATCAGGGAGAAACTATAGACGATATCGAATGTATAACGAAACAGAAAATCTGGACATGATAGTAAGATGACAAATAAAAATGAAATAAGAGCGAGGTTTTTATGGGAAAAGAAGAAATTCAGGAATCAGAACCGCTTCGTATTTATTTGAATGAAATCGGGGAGATTCCTCTGGTAGAGGAAGCAGAGGAAAAAGAATTAGGAAGAAGAATGGCAGAAGGAGATGCGTCTGCAAGAGCGAGACTGGAAGAGGGAAATCTTCGCCTTGTAGTCTCTATCGCGAAACATTACACAGGGAGAGGACTGCCTCTGATGGATCTGATACAGGAAGGCAATATCGGATTGATGCATGCTGTAGAAAAATATGACTACAGGAAAGATAATCGTTTTTCCACATATGCGTCATGGTGGATCAAAGAGGCGATTACAAGAGCGATCGACCAGCAGTCCAGGGAAATTCGTGTGCCTGTTCATGTTGCGGAAAACATAAAACGTGTGCAAAAAGCGGCAAAGGAATTGCAGCAGGAGTTGGGAAGAGAGGCTGATCCCCGGGAAATTGCAGAGAAACTGGGGGATCGCACAGAAGAGGAAGTAAAAAGTATTCTTTCTTATATACGAAATCCGATATCTTTGGAAACTCCGGTCGGTGAAGACGGAGAAGACAGTCTCGGAGACTTTTTGGAAGACCGGTCGGAAGCGACACCGGAAGAGGCTATGGATCTTCTTGTGAAGAAGGAAGAGGTAAAAGAGCTTCTTGAGACATTGAATGACAGAGAAAAGGAAGTGATCAGCCTCCGTTATGGTTTGGGACAAGATAAGACTTGTACGTTGGAGGAGATTGGAGAAAGATTTGGAATTACAAGAGAACGGGTGCGTCAGATTGAAGCGAAAGCGATGGAGAAGCTGCGAAAAAAAGCGTTATAGATAAAAGAAACTCCCGAATGTATAAATATTGAAAATATTGCAGATATTAGAACTACAATAATATTTATGGAAAGGGAGATATTCTTATGAAAAAAATGAAACAGATCCTGTTGCTGATGTTGTGTGCATTTACTTTGTTTGGTACAACGGCATGTACAAGTAAAGATAAAACAGACAATGCGGCAGATCAGACAACAACGGAGAAAGACAAAGAGAAGGGCAGCAATGACGCGGCTGATAAGTCAGATAAAAAAGGTGATGGAATCTTAGACGATGCGGTCAATGATGTTACACAGGGAGTCGATGACGTAACAGATGATGTGACGGACGGAATTGATAATGTGACGGATGATGTAACAGATGGAGTCGATGATGTAACTGATGATCTGACAGATGAAAACGGAGCGAAAAAAGAAGGCGATCGTATGAAAAATACAGATCAGGGTGATGCAACAGGAAACGCAGATGATTCCATGAGATAGTTTCTCGGATGAAACCGACAAAACAGAACAGATGGAAGAGGGCAGGGAATAAGCAGAAAAAAGAGTCCGACCGCAGAGAACAGGAAAAAGTGTGTCTGCGGCCGGTTTTTTGAAATGGCAACGGGCCAAAGTCCGGGCTTGCCCGAGACTTTAGCGGCCGCTTACAATCCCGGAATGTGCCTTTTGGCTCTTCCGGTGAAAATGATTGAGAAAACAGTACATAAGGAGTAAATCAGATGAGGTTCAGACCGTGTATCGATATTCATAATGGAAAAGTAAAGCAGATTGTCGGAGGCAGTTTGAAAGATGAAGGGAATATGGCGCAGACTAATTTTGCTTCTGACTTAAATGCTGCATTTTATGCGAAGATGTACAGAGAAGATGGATTGAAAGGGGGACATATTATTCTTTTAAACAGTCGGGAGTCAGAATATTATGAACAGACGAAACAGCAGGCTAAGGATGCTCTTCGAGTTTATCCAGGCGGACTGCAGGTTGGCGGCGGGATCACAGAAGAGAATGCATACGAATATATCGAGTGCGGAGCAAGCCATGTGATCGTGACGTCCTATGTGTTTCGAAACGGAGAGTTTTGCAGGGAAAATCTTGAAAAACTCGTTCATGCTGTAGGAAAAGAACATTTGGTGATTGATTTAAGCTGCCGGAAACAAGGGGAAGATTATTATGTAGTTACAGATCGTTGGCAGAAGTATACAAAACTGCGGCTGAGCAGCGATGTGCTTGATATGCTGTCGTCTAACTGTGATGAATTTCTGATCCACGGCGTAGATGTGGAAGGAAAACGGTCAGGGATGGAGGAAAATCTCGTGCAGATGCTTGGTGACTGGGGGAAAATTCCGATCACTTATGCGGGAGGGATCGGATCAAAAGAAGATTTGGAACGTTTTTCTTGTCTGAGCGGGGGAAAACTTGACTTTACAATCGGAAGCGCCCTTGATCTTTTCGGGGGAAATATTTCTTACAGGGAAATTGTGAATAAATATAATGCCGCGGAACTGGAAGATTTATAATTTTTTCGGGAAAATATACATTTTTGGAAAAGTGTTTCGGTATTATTAATAGAAATAGATATTATGGCAATCATACACATGTATAAATTGACATTTTAAGAGAAGTTTGCTATTCTGATACAGAGCAAAGACATAGATGGCGGCTTTGGCAGGCGAGATCAGATATTTTCTATGCATTGTGCTAGGAGGTGTCCGGTCTTTTTTTCTGTCTGTATTCAGGAAAAGTCAGTATGAAAACAGGTTTTATTTTAAATATGAATTTGTCGCCGAAGTCTGATTTGATTAATTAAAGGAGTGGAAGAATGCAAAAGAAGATTAGAAAAATCGTATCATCGATTCTTGCTTCCTGCATGGTCATCACTGCATTTACGGGCATAGCTCCGCAAAAGGCAGAAGCGAAGACAACACTTGTCAATGTAGCTGTTGACGGTACGGCAAGTACGCAGAGCGGCGAGAATGGAAACTATGTGATCGGAAACATCAACGACGGAGATCCGAAGACAAGCTGGCAGACACAGGGAAAGTGGCCGTCTACAGCGGTGATCCAGCTGGATAAAGGACGCAGTGTTTCCAAAGTGGCTGTGGAACTTGGGGAAGACGGGGATAACAGCACAGGAAGAACGGCGCTTGTAACGGTTCAATATGCACAGAACGGCATTACAGGCGATCTGATTGATTTCGGAAGCAAGAGAATGACGGTGGATTCAAAAGAAGAGTTTATAGCAGACGTTCCGAAGTCAGCGACACATATTTATGTGACACTTTCCGATCCGCAGAATTCAGACGGAAGTCAGGGCACTTTCTGGCCGTCGGTTCAGGAAGTGGAAGTGTTTGAAGAGCAGGAAGAAAAAGTGTCTGATTACAATAACATTGCAAATCAGGCGAAGATCACAACAGATGGAAACGAACATCCGACAGACGGATCTGCAAAGCTTGTTGACGGTAATGACACAACATTGTATAAGTTCCACAATGCAGCGCAGACAGAAGAGAAATACATTGCTTTGAATTTTGACGAGGCGAGAACAATGGATGCGTTCCGTATTGCTTTTGAGCATGTGGGGGATACGGACAGCACTGATTTCGCATTCGAATACAGTATCTTGGCGAAGAAAGCTGGTGACAGCGACTATACGAAGGTTGCGGATCACGCAAAGGCGAATCGTACAGATAATTATGCGCAGGTTTATAAGTTTAATGCGGCGCAGTATTCAGAAGTGAAGATCGTTATGCATTCCTGTAAGACGCAGGGCGGAACGCAGAACGGATGGCCGGCAGTGGCAGAGTTCGAAGTGTACGGAAGCGAGATCGAAGTACAGGATACAGACAGCATTGCATTTAAGAAACCGGTACATACGCCTTCAGGAAAAAATACAGCGAAAAATATTACTGACGGAAGCAAAAAAACGCAGTGGACAGGAGCATATTATCCGTCTTATGTAGATATTGATCTGGAGAAAAACTACAATCTTGATACGGTAGAAGTATATACACCGGAGAATGGATATTCTCAGTATACGATCTATACAAGTATGGACGGAAGAGATTTTGATAAACTGGCAGAGAAGACGTCAAAAGATTCCTGTGATCCTGAGAACGGAGAAGTTTATCAGGCAGAAGGAAAAGAAGCAAGGATCGTTCGTGTTTATATGGAATATAATTCTGCTTCTACGGCGGCTGTACTGAACGAAGTTCGTGTGACAGGAACAGAGAGCACGACAGAAGTTCAGAAAAGACCTGCAATCAATACAGTAAAATACGAAGACTCGGCTTATAATGTAGCGATTACCGAAGAAGATACGAAAAACGAAGTTTACGGTATTATCGAAAGAAGACTCGGAAAAGCTTACAAAGAGTGGTTTAAGCTTGAACTTGCGGAGAATCCGAAAAAGAACGGTTATGATTATTTTGAACTTTCCATGGATGGAGATCAGGTGAAAATCAAAGGAAATGACGGTGTATCTCTTGCGACAGGACTGAACCATTATCTGAAATATTTCTGCCAGGTCAATCTTTCGCAGGTGGGAGATCAGGCAAATATGCCGGAAAATAAACCTGCTGTAACAGAAAAAGTATTTAAAGAGACGAAGGCAGAAGTTCGTTATTCTTATAACTATTGTACGCTCTCCTATTCTATGGCATTCTGGGGAGAACAGGAATGGCGCGATGAGTTAGACTGGCTGGCGTTAAACGGTGTAAATGTTGTTCTTGACGCGACAGCTCAGGAAGAAGTGTGGAGAAGATTTTTAGGAGAACTTGGGTATTCTCACGAGGATATTAAAGACTTTATCGCAGGACCTGCATATTATGCATGGGCATATATGGCGAACCTTTCCGGTTTCGGAGGTCCGGTACATGATTCATGGTTTGAAGAGAGAACAGAGCTGGCTAGAAAGAACCAGCTTATCATGAGAAAACTCGGAATGCAGCCTGTGCTTCAAGGTTACAGCGGTATGGTTCCGACAAATATTCATGATTATGACCCAAATGCAGAAGTAATCGAGCAGGGCGAGTGGTGTTCCTTCCAGCGTCCGACGATGCTTAAGACAACATCTTCTACATTTGAAAAATATGCGAAGAAATTCTATCAGTGTCAGAAAGAAGTTTACGGAGACGTAAGCAACTATTATGCGACAGACCCGTTCCATGAAGGCGGTATCACAGGCGGCATGGATTCTGCGGACATTTCGGAAAAAGTGTTGACTGAAATGATCACGGCGGATAAAGATGCGGTTTGGATCATCCAGTCATGGCAGGGGAATCCGACAACTGCATTGTTAAACGGTCTTGACAGAGTGGAAAACGGAACAGATCATGCGCTGATCCTTGACCTGTACGCAGAGAAAGATCCGCATTATGATGAAGGACGCCCCGGTGCAGGAGCGTATGGAGACGAGGAAGAATTTGACAAGACACCGTGGCTGTTCTGTATGCTGAACAACTTCGGCGGACGTCTCGGACTGCACGGACATCTTGATAACCTTGCAAATAATATTCCGAAAGTATTTAACGAGACGAAATATATCGCAGGAATCGGAATTACTCCTGAGGCGAGTGTGAATAACCCTGTACTGTATGATTTCTTGTTCGAGACGATCTGGCAGGATGATGCGTCACAGCAGATGGAAGTAATTAATCTTGATACATGGCTTGATGATTATGCGACGAGAAGATACGGGGCAGAAAGTGAATCTGCGAACCAGGCGTGGGATATTCTGAAAGAAACAGTGTATAAGGCGAGCCTGAATGGTCTCGGACAGGGAGCGCCGGAGTCTGTAGTAAATGCAAGACCAAACCTTACGATCGGAGCGGCTTCTACATGGGGCAACGCGGTGATCAGTTATGAAAAAGGCGATCTTGAAGAAGCGGCGGCGCTTCTGTTAGCTGATTATGATAAGCTGAAAGACAGCGCAGGATATCAGTATGATCTGGCAAATGTTTTACAGCAGGTGCTTTCCAACAGCGCTCAGGAATATCAGAAAGGTATGTCTGCTGCGTTCAGTGCGAAAGATTTGGAGAGCTTTAAGACATATTCAGACAAATTCATGTCAGTGATTGAAGATATGGAGAAAGTAACGGGAACAAGCGAATACTTCCTTCTTGGAAGATGGGTGGAGCAGGCAAAAGCGCTTGCAAAAAATGCAGATGATTTTACAAAAGAATTGTATGAGTTCAATGCAAAAGCGCTCGTTACTACATGGGGATCGAAAAACCAGGCTGAAAAAGGTGGTTTGAAAGATTATTCTAACCGTCAGTGGTCCGGTTTGATCGGTGATTTTTATAAAGTAAGATGGCAGCGTTGGATTACGGCAAGAATGAATGAGCTTTCAGGAAAAGAGTATGAGAGCAATATTGACTGGTTTGAGTGGGAATGGGAATGGGTACGCAGCAATAAAGAGTATCCGACAACTGCGACACCGCAGGATCTGAAAACACTTGGAGCAAAAATTTTAGAAGATTATTCTGTGAAAAATCCGGCGGCAAATGAGGAGTTTGACCTTCCGACAGAAGGTATGACTGCTACAGCAGGAAGCGCACAGACGCAGACCGGAACAGAAGGACCTGCATCAAATGTTTTGGACAACAATGTGTCAACACTTTGGCACAGTAAATATGCGGGAGACGATCAGACCAATCTGTGGATCGGCATTGCGCTCGGAGAGAGCAAGACAGTCAACGGACTGCGTCTTCTTCCGAGAAACAGCGGAATTAACGGAATGATCGTGGAATACCGTATCGAGGTAAGTAATGATAACGGAAACTCTTACCGCGAAGTGGCAACAGGAACATGGACAAATGATCCGGGATGGAAATGGGTACAGTTCGATCAGACAGAGGCGACAAATGTTAGATTATACGCAGTGAGAACATTGTCAGATCAGGCAGGAAAGAACTTCGCATCTGCGGCGGAGATCCGGAGGGGAAGATTCACTTGCTTCTGGACTTCACA
>CAJLUP010000088.1 GCA_905209865.1 uncultured Lachnospiraceae bacterium | reverse complement strand
TGTGGACATTATTTGTAAACTGGATTTTCAGAAAGTTATTTCCGCCGAGGGATATTTTATTATTATATGAAGATTACGACCCGACTTTGTTTTTGAGAAAGGTAAATTCAAGAAAAGACAGATATAATATTAAAGAATCCATGAACGTAGAAGAAGGATGGGAGCGTATTACGGAGGAAATGAAAAAGTTTGGAGCTGTATTCCTTTGTGATATCCATGCGCCTTTGCGTAATAAATTAGTAAAGTTTTGTTATGCGGAGGGAATCCGGTCATATATTACTCCGAAAATTTCAGACATTATTATTCGGAGTTCTGAGAATATTCATTTCTTTGATACGCCGTTATTATTATCCCGCAACAACGGGTTTACTTTTGAGCAAAAGCTGGTGAAGAGAACTTTGGATATTATCATTTCTGTTTTTATGCTGGTAATAACATCTCCGATCATGCTCATTACAGGGATTGCGATTAAAGTATATGATGGGGGTCCGGTCTTTTTCAGACAGAAAAGGTGTACGATCGGAGGAAAAGTTTTTGAGATTCATAAATTTCGAAGTATGATCGTAGATGCGGAAAAAGAAGGTGAAGTAATACCGGCAAAAGAAGATGATGCAAGGATTACACCTGTCGGAAAGTTTATTAGGAAGACAAGGATTGACGAGCTTCCGCAGTTTATTGATATTTTAAAAGGTGATATGAGCGTGGTGGGTCCGCGACCGGAAAGAGTGGAACATGTAGAACAGTACACAGCAGAAGTGCCTGAATTTTCTTATCGATTAAAGGTAAAAGGCGGACTTACCGGATATGCACAGATTTATGGAAAATATAATACAACGGCATATGACAAGCTGAAGCTTGACTTGATGTATATACAGAATTATTCGATTTTGCTTGATTTAAAATTGATTATTATGACGGGAAAAATACTTTTTGTAAAAGAGAGTACGGAAGGATTTGAGGAAAAGAAGTAATGGCATCGATAAAAGCGTATTACGAAAAAACGTATAGGGGAAGTAAAAGTAAATTTTTGGATTTTCTTCAGAGGCGGATCGATGAAAAGAAAAGTTGTTTCGTTGTTACTGCCAATCCTGAGATTTTTATGCTCGGCAAAAAACTGGCGCAGATGGATCAAGTTCTTACAGATAAGAATACTGTAATCGTAGCGGATGGTATCGGTGTTGTAAAAGGCGGAGAACAGTTGGGATTTCGTTTTAAAGAAAGAGTGCCGGGAGTCGAATTGTGTGAGGCTCTTCTTCAATATGCCAATCAAAAATCAGGATCGATTTATCTTTTTGGAGCAAAAAAAGAAGTGCTTGATTCTCTTGTGGAACGAATTGAGAAGGAATATACAAACATCATGATTGCAGGATATACAGATGGTTATGTAGAAGATAAGGAAGCCGTGATGCAGAAGATCACACAGCTTGCGCCTGATTTGGTTTTTGTTGCATTGGGAGCGCCTCAGCAGGAACTTTTGATTCATAAGTATTTCCGACCTGAAAGAAAAGGAATCTATATCGGAGTCGGAGGGAGTTTTGATGTTTTGAGCGGAAAGAAACAGCGCGCTCCTTCGTTTTTTATACGCCATAATCTGGAGTGGCTGTATCGGATCGTGAAAGAACCAAAACGTATGAAACGTTTTTGGGACAGCAATGTAAAGTTTTTGTTTGAGTTAAGGAAGGAAAGAAATGGCGGGAAAAGAACTCATAAATAAAATCAGGAAAAAAGGGATATGCGGAACGATCAAGATGGCAGCTGTGAAGTGGAAGAAGACAGAACGTGATTTTGGAAGCTTTCGGATCAATCCGGCAAGAAAAGAAATTGTGGATCGGATTTTAAACAGAGGGTACTCGCGGATTGTTATTTATGAAAATCATTTTGGTTATCACAATATTATGATGCAAAGACCTCAGCATATGCTCAGAAATATGGGGGACGAAGAGACGCTCGTTTTATATAATTCATATTATGATATAGATTTTAAAGACAAGCGGCGTATCACACAGGCTGCAAAGCATGTGTATATATTGGATTTGTATTATTATCGGAAATATCTGTTGAACGCTGTCAAGCGGATAGACAATAAATATGTTATGGTGTATTCTACGGATACGATTCCGGTAAGCAGGATCAGACAATATTCGTCCATTGGATTTAAGATTATTTATGAATATGTGGATGATATTAATGAGGATCTTATTTCTAAGAAAAAGATTGATCAGATCAGAGCAAGGCATCAATATCTTCTGTCTGCAAAGAATGTGCTGACTGTAGCAACTGCAGATAAATTGTACAGAGAAGCAAGATCAAAAAATGAAAAAGCGAAGATTGTGCAGATTTCAAACGGAGCAGAGTGTGATAAATTTGACCCTAAAAGTGAGACGAAAGATCAAGTCTATAGACAGTGGATTAAAGAAGATAGGATTCATGTCGGATATTACGGAGCATTAGCAGGCTGGGTGGATTATGATCTGTTGAAAAAACTGGCAGATAATGAGAAAATACAGTTGATTCTAATCGGGATCGAGCATGATGATTCGCTGAAGAAAAGCGGACTTCTTGAATATAAAAATGTAAAATATTTTGGAAAAAAACCTTATGATTCATTGGCGGGATATGTGCATTTTTGGGATGTGTGTATGATTCCGTTTTTAATCAATGATATTACGAAAGCAACGTCTCCGGTCAAATTGTTTGAGTATATGGCGATGGAGAAACCGGTTGTCTCAACGGCGCTTCCGGAATGTTTAAAGTATAGTGCGGTAAAAATTGCCCGAAATGCACAAGAATTTGTTTCTTTTGTCGAAGAATGCAAAGAAGACTGTAAGGATGAAAAGCAAAAGGAACTTTTGCGAAAGTGTGCGTGGGAAAATGACTGGTCCGTCAAGGCGTCAGAATTGAAGGCATATATGGGAGAATGGGAGAAAGATGAAAGATAAGATCAGCAAATTGAAAAATCTTGTAAAGAAATATGGTTTGTCGGGGACGATCAAAAAGGCGGCAGGATATATTTATTCTAATTATCTCGTGCGAATTTCTGTCAAAGAAAGAATTTATGTTGCTGCCAATAAAAAGAAATTTATTGAGGGAATTGATCAGATCCTTGCAAAGAACTCTTATGATCGAATCGTGATTTGGAGAAGTTCGTTTGGTTGGGACGTACCGCTGTATCAAAGACCGCAGCATATTTTCAGTAATTTTGCAAAACAAAGGACGCTTGTATTTTATGAGGTGACACGTTTTACCGATGACGTGAAGAGGATTAAAAAGCAGGCGGATAATTTGTATCTTGTCAATTATGCTAATACGGCATTTTCCAGGCTGCTTTTTCAAGAACTTGAGAAATGTAAAGCTCCGAAATATGTTCAGTTCTATTCCACTGACTGGACTTTGCCGGCGGCAAAAATTAAAGAATATATGCAGCATGGATATAAAGTTGTCTATGAATATATTGATGATTTAAATCCGCATCTTGCCGGAACAGATGAACTTCCGGTTAATGTGAAAGAAAAGTATGATTTGGCGATGACAGATAAAAATATATTTGTTGTTGTCACTGCTGAAGCTTTAAAAAGAGATGTTCTTGAGAAGCGAGGAGACGTTCGTCTTGCTTTTTCAAGTAATGGTGTGGATTATGCGCATTTTCATGATGGATGTGATCCGAAGTTTAAGTGTGACGCGGAGTTTGAAGCAATTTTGAGAAAGGGGCAGCCTGTTATCGGTTATTACGGTGCTTTGGCAAAATGGTTCGATTATGAGCTGTTAAAAGAAATTGATCGGGAAAATAAATATCAGGTTGTACTTTTTGGAATCAAATATGATGATTCTTATGATAAATCAGGTGTGGATCAATGCAGGAATATTCATTTTTGCGGATCAAGACCATATGAAATTCTTCAAAATTATGCGTCTAAGATGGATGTTTTAACGATCCCATTTTTGATCAATGATATTACAAAGGCAACGTCTCCGGTTAAATTGTTTGAATATATGGCGCTTAATAAGCCGATCGTAACGACAGACATGGATGAATGCAGAAAGTATGAATCTGTGCTGATCGGACATGATCACCAAGAGTTTTTGAAACAGTTGGATCGAGCGATACAGTTGAAAGATGACGAAGCATATAAAGCGTTGCTGGATCGGGAAGCTTTGGAAAATACTTGGGAAGAGAAAGCGAAAAGTATTCTTGAACAATTAAAAAAATATGAGTAAATATATTGGCTGAATGGAACTATATAATATAAATACAGATGAAATTCCCGGAAAATCCCCGGGAATTTTTGTTGCAATGGGAAACTATTTTATCTTTTCAGGGAAAATGATTGAATCGTGTAGAAATTTGTTGTATCATGGTATGATGTAGAATAAGTATATACTAAAATAGGTGAGAAAATATGTCAAAGAACAAGGCGAAGCGTAATTCACCCCGCAGAAGGCAGGCAATGCACAGGGGGAAACAGACGTCAACTAAGCAAAAGAAGCCGGTGACCCGGAGGAAAGATTTTTCAAGAGCAGGAAAAGGAAAGTCACGGAAAAAAAGGCATGTTCATAAGATGAAGCCGTGGCAGATTGCATTGATTTGTATCGGAGTTCTTATTGCAGCTCTGTTTATGTTCGGTGTTATATATGTTTATGCGAAATGGAGCAAGATTGATACAAAAGCGATCAAGGCAGAGGATATTGTTATCAATGAAGAAGTGAAAAAGAATAAGAATGTTGATCTTGGAGACGGGTTTACAAATGTCGCCCTGTTTGGCGTTGATTCAAGAGACGGTGATTTGGGAGAAGGAAACCGTACGGATTGTATTATTGTTGCAAGTCTGAATAATAAGACGAAAGAGATTAAGATGGTGTCCGTATATCGTGATACACTTCTTGACCTTTCGGAAGGAACGTATCAGAAGTGTAATGCCGCGTACAGTTATGGAGGTCCTGTGCTTGCAATCAACATGCTGAATATGAATCTTGATCTTGATATTCAGGATTATGTGACGGTTGATTTTGGTGCGATCGCAGATGCAGTTGATTTGTTGGGCGGTATTGAGATTGAAGTTACAGAGGAAGAACTTCCGTATATCAATCAATATATTCCGGAAACAGCTACTTCAGCAGGAAAGGCAGCGAATCTCCTCCAAAGTGCAGGTCTTCAGAAATTAGACGGAACACAGGCTACCACATATGCCCGTATCCGTTCGACCGCAGGCGGAGATTTCACTCGTACAGAGCGTCAGCGCCTTGTAATAGAGAAGATGTTTGAAAAGGCGAAAATGGCGGATATCGGAACTTTGAATGCGATTATTGATAAAGTATTCCCTCAGGTTTCCACCAGTTTTACGCTGCCGGAGATCTTGAAATATGCGTCAGCTTACAGTGAGTACAAGCTGACGGGAAATATGGGATTCCCGGAAGATAAATATACAGATATGCTTTCGGAAATCGGAAGTGTTGTTGTGCCGGATGATCTTACATCGAATGTAGCGAAGCTTCATGAATTTTTGTTCGGTACTGTCGGTTACAGTCCATCTTCAACAGTGCAGACGGTCAGCGCTAATATTGCGTATACGGCAAGTGCAAAGCAGTCGTCAGGAACCGGAACAGAAACAACATACGAAGAAAACGGGACTTATTATGACAGTGGTTATAGTGATAACGGCGGTATTTATGATAATGGAAGTTCCGGCGGCAATTACGGGGACGGAAGTACAGATACTTCAGGACAGCCTGGAAGCGATGGAAATAATACCGGAGCCGGAGACAATACAGGCGGCGGAACAGTAGATCCTCCGGTTACACCGGATGGCGGAACAGATTCTGGCGGCGGACAGACGGAAACACCTCCGGAAGGAATGGTCGAATAGTACCCACTGGAATAAGGAAAGATAAAAAACAGAAAGAGGTTAGTTGTATGAAAGTATTAAAGAGATTTGCAAGTGTTATCATTGCGGTGTGCCTGATGATTCCGGTGCTGAGTACAGTGGTATTTGCGGCGGATGGCGTATTGATGTTTTCCGATCCGTCAACGAAAGTCGGAGAGAATGTAACGGTTGATTTTGTTGTTCAAAGTTCCGGCGGTACGATCGGAAGTGTGGACGTTACAATGAGTTATGATCCGAAAGCTTTGGAATTTGTCAGTGGCGACGGATTTACAGCTGATGGATCAGGCGCGTTAACATATAAGGGAACAGGCGGCGGAACAGAACTGAGAACTTCGGTTGTTTTCAGAGCGCTTACGGTTGCTGATACACAGATATCTGTAAGCAGCAGCTCGGCAACAGTTTCTTCTGGAGATACATTGAATTTGAATAACGGCTCTTCTGCAATTTCGATTGCAGCTGCAGATGACGGAACGACAAGTGTGGAGCCGATGACATCTGCGGCTGTGGCAGGGTCAGATACGGATATCGTTGTGACGGTGGACGGAACAGATTATCATTTTTCGGAAGCATTTACAACAACGGATATTCCGCAAGGTTATTCAGAGACAAAGATGACGTTTAACGGGGAAGAAAGAAAATTTGTCTCTAATGATGCAGGCGTGTATCTTGGATTTTTGATGGATGAATCAGGAAAAGGAAAATTTTTCTTATTTGATACAGAAAACGCAACATTTTCTTCTTTTGCACAGATTACAATATCTGATACGACTTCTCTGATTGTTATTGACGCACCGGATTCTGTAAAGCTTCCGAGCAGTTATCAGGAAGTAGAGATGACGATTCAGGAGCAGGAGTTCCCGGCGTGGGCTGATCCGTCTGATTCCAGATATTATGTTATCTATGCATTAAATACGAGAACAGGAGAGAAATCTTTGTATCAATATGATACAGAGGATGAAACATATCAGTATTTTGAGGCTCCGAAAGCGGAGGATGAAGAGAAAGAAGCAGTAAACGGTACTCTTGCAAAATTAGGCGAGTTTGTAGCGGAAAATACGATGGTTGTTCTTGTTGCCGCAGCAGCGCTGTTTTTACTTCTGTTTATTTTAATGATCGTATTTGCGGTAAAACTTGTTCATCGCAATCAGGAGTTGGACGATCTGTATGACGAATATGATATTCCTTTTGAAGAGGAAGAGAAGGTGAGCGCAAAAGCCGGAAAAGGTGGGAAGAAAGCGGTCAAGGATGATATGGATGACTTTGATGATGAATTGGATGAGTTAGAAGAATATGACGATGATTATGAAGACGAGTATGAAGATGAATATAATGATGAGTATTCAGACGAGTACGAGGATGATTATGAAGAGGAATATGACGATTACGAAGAAGGCTATGCAGATGATGAATCGGATGACTATGGATTCGGAGACGACTTTGAAGTAGGATATGAGGACGATTACGAAAACGAGTATGAAGATGATGAATTTGATGAGCCTGAAAAAACGCAGACAGTAAGCGGAAAAAAGAAAAAATCTTCTAAGAAAGAGGATTTTGATATTGATTTTATAGATTTATAGAAAATAAGTAAAAAACCGGACAGAAGAAGTGAAATTTTCATTCATTTCTGATGTCCG
>CAJLUP010000087.1 GCA_905209865.1 uncultured Lachnospiraceae bacterium | reverse complement strand
CAAAAAGAAAGTTGCCAACGATTACTTGACAGTAACTGCGGGCATCTCTTTTTTGCGTCCCGTTGATGAACTCTATCATATGTGATATACTTTCATATATACCATACTTTTTTATATACAAATAAACGTACTTAACTGAAAAATTATTTGAGGTAAAATGATATGATGATCAATGAATCTGCTGAAAACTATTTAGAAACAATTCTTATATTAAGCGGACAACTTCCTGTTGTCCGCTCTGTAGACATTGCAACAGAACTGAACTTCAAAAAATCAAGCGTCAGCGTTGCAATGAAGAAATTACGTGAAAGCAGTCATATTACTGTTTCACCTGAAGGCTATATTTCCCTCACTCCGTCAGGGAAAGAAATTGCGGAGCGCATATACGAACGGCATACGCTCCTTAGTTCCTGGTTAGAACGTCTCGGCGTTGATCCGAAAACCGCTGCAGATGACGCCTGCCGTATTGAGCATGTCATCAGTACAGAAAGCTTTGACGCGATCAAAAAACACATTAAATAACAACTTCTATTCTTCTTCCATTTTGATCTGAGCAAGAACTGCGTTTAATTCCTCCGCGGATTTACGCAGTTTTTCCATCTCTTCCTCACTGAAATCAATTTCCAGTACCTGCTCTGCACCTCCTCTTCCGACAATCGTCGGAATGCTTAAGCACAACCCTTCAAATCCATATTTTCCGTCAAGAGCTACTGAAATCGGGGCAACGGTATGACTGTTTCGTACGATTGCCTCTACAATCTTTTCTGTCGCCATTCCGATTCCATAATAGGTTGCCCCTTTTCGTTCGATGATCTCATAAGCGCTGTCACGGACTCCTTTATAAATCTCATCTACATCCTGATCAAAATGTTCATATCCCCGCATTTTTGCAAAGTCTTTTAATTTGATCCCGTAAATATTTGCGCAGCTCCATGCGGCAAGCTCACTGTCTCCGTGCTCTCCTACAATAAATGCATGCACATTTCTGCTGTCTACATCCAGTTTCTCGCTGATAATATATTTCAATCTCGCCGTATCAAGCACCGTACCGGAACCAATCACTCTTTCCTTCGGGAAACCTGACTCTCTAAGAGCTACTTCTGTCAAAATATCCACCGGATTTGATACAACAAGCAAAATGCCTTCACAGTTTACCCTCTTGATCTCCTTTATGATCGAACGCATGATCGCCGCATTTTTCTGTACAAGATCCAGTCTCGTCTCGCCCGGTTTCTGATTTGCCCCTGCGGTGATGATCACAACGGACGCATCCGCGATATCTTCATATTCTCCTGCATAAATATCCATTGCATGGGCAAAGGGAAGTCCATGACTGATATCCATCGCCTCTCCTTCCGCTTTTGCTTTGTTCGCATCAAGGAGAACCATTTCTGAAAACAATCCCTTCTGCATTAATGTATATGCAATCGTCGAACCTACAAACCCACATCCGATCACTGCCGCCTTCTGTATATTTACCATATCTTAATACCTCCTGTTTTTCCCTAACTTTCGTCTGTCTGCACTCCCTTGTTCTATTCCCGGGACTTCTGCAAATCTCATTTTCGTTTTAATCCCTAGTGTTTTGCTAGGGATTAATTACACCTTCATTATATAGTAGTTCCCCGAAAAATCAATCCCCTGTCAGGTATTTTTTTCCATACAATATTAAGATTTTTTCTTAGAGTATTATCAAATATATCTTCGGCGGCATAATCCAATGCTTTTTCAAAGACCTTTTTAGTCTTCCAGCGAATGCTTCTTTGTAATCGTTACTTTTTCGTCATAACAAGTAAATATCTGTTCTATCTCGGCTTTTTTCAATTTCGGAGTGATCAAACTTACAAGAGGAACGATCACAAGTCCTGCTATCATTGCCATTGCACCTGCATTAATCGGAGATTTTATAAAACCGACAAACATATTTGTCACAGTTAAACCTACGCCTGACAAAAATCCTGCCCATACGCCCGCTTTGGTGACACCTTTCCAATATAATCCATATAAAAACGGCGCAAGGAATGCTCCTGCAAGAGCCCCCCACGAAATTCCCATAAGCTGCGCGATAAACGTCGGCGGATCAAGAGCGATCACAACAGAAACAACAATAAAAAATACAATTAAAATCTGCATTGTCACAATCTGTTTTTTCTCACTCATCTTTTTCATCACATTATCCTTCAACAGATCCAGCGTCAATGTGGAACTGGATGTCAACACGAGAGACGAAAGAGTTGACATGGAAGCCGAGAGCACAAGGACAACGACAATTCCGATCAGCAGATCCGGAAGTGTAGAAAGCATATGCGGTATAATACTGTCGTAAACAACCGCCCCTCCTGCATCATCATAAATTGCAGGGCTGTCGAATAAGCGTCCGAAACCGCCAAGGAAATAACATCCTCCTGAAATAACGATTGCAAAAATCGTCGAGATCACCGTTCCTGTATTAATCGATTTCTCATCTTTAATCGCATAAAATTTTCCAATCATCTGCGGGAGTCCCCAAGTTCCTAATGAGGTAAGAATAACAACTCCGAGAAGATTCAGCGGATCAGGTCCGAAGAACGAAGTAAACGCTCCCGGCTGCCCCTGAGTCAAAGGAATATCGCTTGGAATCTTCGCCATTTCCGATATTGCATTCATAAATCCGCCCTGACCGTTAAGTACCGCTGCAATAACGGCTGCAATTCCGATAAGCATAATAATTCCCTGAATAAAATCATTGATTGCGGTCGCCATATACCCGCCCAATATAACATAAAGCGCCGTAAAGGCAGCCATCGTTATTACGCACCATGTATACGGAATATTGAATGCCATCGCAAACAACCGCGATAACCCGTTATAAACAGATGCTGTATACGGGATCAAAAATACAAACACAATGACAGATGCCACAATCTTAAGTGATTTGCTCTTGTATCGTTCTCCGAAAAAATCCGGCATCGTTCTTGACCCAAGATGCTGCGTCATAACTTTTGTTCTTCTTCCGAGTACAACCCATGCCAGCAGACTTCCGATCAATGCATTACCGATTCCGATCCATGTACTTGCAATTCCATATTTCCATCCGAACTGTCCGGCATAACCTACAAACACAACCGCCGAAAAATAGGACGTTCCATATGCAAACGCCGTCAGCCACGGACCTACCGATCTTCCGCCAAGCACAAAACCGTCTACACTTGTAACATGTCTCCTTGAATAAATCCCCACTGCAACCATCACTGCAAAGAAAATAATAAGCAGTATAATTTTAATTTCCATCTCTTCTCCCTTCCTCCGGCACATCTTCCTTTTATTTACTTTAAAGCGTTACGCTTTAAAGTGTTAAAGTACCTTTGTTTAGAATAACACGGGTCTATGACCCGTGTCAACTATTAACGATTACTTCATTTATCACTTTATTTATTGCTTCATCATTTCAACCCGATTTTGAACCTTCTTATCAAAATTTTCGATCTGTCTGCTGTATGGCTCGTTCATATATTTTGAATGAAGCATAAAATCTGCGGTTGCAAGATTATTTGCAATCGGAATATCATATACGACAGCAATACGAAGCAGCGCTTTTACATCCGGATCATGCGGCTGTGCTTCCAGCGGATCCCACAAAAAGATCATAAAATCAATCTGACCTTCTACGATCTTCGCCCCGATCTGCTGATCCCCTCCAAGAGGACCACTGCAGTACCCTTTCACAGGAAGTCCTGTCTTCTCTGCAATAAGACGGGACGTTGTTCCTGTTCCGCACAAAAAGTGCCCCTTCAAAATGTCTTTATTCTTCTCGCACCAGTCTACGAGATCTTTTTTCTTGCCGTCATGCGCCACAAGTGCAATATGTTTCACTTTTTCGATTTCCATTGTCACAAACTTATCGTCAAACATTCCATTTCCTCCATTTTGAGCAAAACCTTTCTTTGCGCTCTACACAAACTGCTCCATCGTATCAAATCTAAGCAAAGCGACCGCTCCCATCGAAACTGTAACCATCAAACCATATACCAGTATAATCGGAAAAATCAAAGCCTTGTTGATGAGTACTGCAGCTAATACCCCGACTCCGACTCCGATGCCTAAAAGCGCCATCTGAATAAACATTCGAAGCAGGCTTTGTCCCGTTTTCCCGAACACTTCCCCGAGGATACTCTGTACGATCACCATAGTATATAAGCGATCTGCCTGTAAAACAGTATAGATCAGAATACAGTAGATGATCTCTGCCACCGATACACGCCAAAAAATCCCGATTGGAATACAGATAATACATCCGTCTGCAAATGCTTTCACATGTTCCATAAGAGTTGCATACCACATTTTTTTCAGCGGACTGTCAGGAATAAGAAAAATATACGGATTTTTCAATTCACTCTCCCACTTTCCTGTATAACCGCTCATAATAAGCGCTACATACGCGACAACTCCCATCAGAGCAATTCCAGCCCTGCTGTCTGATACCGATTTCTTTAAGACATAGGCAAAAATAAATGCAACTGCCGCCGAAAGAACCGTCATTTTCGTAAAAATAAAATACTTTTCTTTCTTATATTCCAAAAACTGTCTGTAAAAGATCGCCTTCGCGCCTTTTGCCGTAATCGTGCTGTCTACACGCCGGAATTTTCTTTTTTTTCCTCCGGCATTGGTTACCAATTCTCCGCTTTTCTGTCTTTTTTTTAGTTCCGCATAATCATCTGCGAATTTTGCCGCCTCTTCATAATATCCGCCGTCACATTTCATTCTGAATGCCGCCGCAACGATAAACAGAGTAAACATCGCATAAATTGCAGTGCAGATTACATTCAGCGTTGTCGGACCGAGCAAAATCAGCCGGGATACTGCGATCTGCCATCCGACTACCGGAATCATCTGAAGAACCGGCCAGTCGATAAACGAAAGGGCGCTTTCTGCCGACAAGCCTTTTTCCTTGAAATAAAGTACGATCAGCAAAGTAAAGGCGATCAAAAATACTTTCATCCCAAGGCAGATTCCTTTTATCAGTTTTTGCGGAAGTCTGTCATTCGTATATAAGATGATCATAACAGAGAGTTCTACCGCGCATTCTACACCGCATCCTATCAGAAAGAAAAGAAGCATCTTCCACCATTCCACATGAAAGACCGTCAATCCTCCGATTGCCAGCACGATCCATATGAGAAATGACATCACATAATTCAGCCATGCTCCATGTATTAAAACAAGTTTGGGACTGACAGGAGCAGGAAAGACAAACTGAGAATGAGCCGGTCGGAACAAGATTCCTTTTCGCGAAGCATAAGCCATAAAATTCCCGACTGTAATATAGATCGTCCACACCGTCACTAGAATAACAAGTCCCTGCACCGAATCGATCCGAACAGAAACTGCCAATGTTCCAAGCACCGCGATGAGAAAAATCCCATAAGCAATCCCAAAGATCAAAGCAAGAAGCGTCGCTGGTTTTTTCAATGCCCTTTTCAGGTTATTTACCACAGTCCTTTGTGTCAGATAGATCAGCGCTTTCATGATTTTTCACCGCCTGTCATCTCAAAGAACAATTCGTCAAGATCTTTCCCCTGCGCATCTGTTTTCGTGTAAGAACCGACAACATGTCCTTTCTCCATAACAAACATGACATCCCACAGATTTTCCACCATTTCCAGCATATGCGTACTAATAAGAACCGTCGCACCTTGATCACGCATCTGCGCCGTTACATCTTTGAGTTTTTTAATAGCAGCCGGGTCAAGCCCGACCATCGGTTCATCCAGCAGAATCACTTCAGGCTTCACTGCAAGAGCGCAGCAGATACTCACTTTCTGCATCATTCCTTTTGACAATTCATTGCCAAGCTTCTCCTGCTTGTCGTCCATCTCAAAAGCCTTCAGGATCTCTTCAACTTCTTCATCCGTGATATCACTGTTATACGCCATCCTCACATATTCGATATGCTCTCTTACGGTCAGTGCATCAAACATATTCGGAATTTCCGGTACATAAGCGAACTTTTTCTTCGCATCAATCTGCCGCGCCGGAATCCCTTTAATATTGATCGTTCCTTTGTATCGCAGCAGTCCTGCAATACTCTTTATAATTGTCGATTTCCCGGATCCGTTTGGTCCAAGAAGAACTCCGATCTGTCCATTCGGAACTGTAAATGACACCTGATCCACAGCCAATGTTTTTCCATAATATTTTGTCAAGTCTTTAATTTCCAGCATATTTCCCCCTATAAAACCTAAAACCGTCTGATGGAATTTTATTCATAGTACTTAATGAGAGCCTGTGTTCCAAGATCTCCGTAACCTTCTGCTTCCAGCTCCTCATAATTTGCAAGAACCTGACTTAAAACTTCAAGATTCAAACCGCTTCGGTTAGCCTCGATCAACGCCAGTTTCATATCTTTAATAAAGTGTTTCATAAAAAATCCCGGCGCATAATCTCCTTCAATGATCTTCGGTCCAAACAGATCAAACTGTCTGCTTCCTGCCGCTCCTGTCGCCACAGACTTTGCAAACACATTCAGATTAAGTCCTTTTTCCTTTGCGTATGCCAACGCCTCACAAACGCCGGAAAGCGCTCCCGCGATCATAATCTGATTTGCCAGTTTACAGTGCTGACCGCAGCCTGCTTCCCCTTCATAATTTATATTTGTTCCCATCGCCTCAAACAATTCCCGACATTTCTCATAATCTTCTTTCTCGCCTCCGACAAGGATCGAGAGCGTTCCTTCTCTGGCGCCTGCGTCGCCTCCGGTAACCGGCGCATCCAGTACATGAAATCCGCGCTTCATTCCTTCTGCATACAGTTTTTCTGCGATCTGCGGACTCGTCGTCGTCATATCGATCAAATAAGCGCCTCTTTCCGCGCTGTCCAATATATTCCCACTGTCAAAATAAACTTCTTCTACATCCTGCGGAAATCCTACGATTGTAATAACAGCCTCACACCCTTTGACACAGTCGGCGATGGACTCGAAAAATACAGCTCCTTCTCCGATGACGTCCTCAACTTTTGATTTTGTACGGGCATAAATATGGAGTTCATACCCAGCTTTCATCAGGTTTCTGACCATAGATTTCCCCATGATCCCAACACCGATAAATCCGATCTTTTTCATTTTTCTTCCTTTCCCCTGTATTGCGCCGTCTTTCTTTTTCCTTTCTTCCGCCCGGCTTCACATCCTTTTTTGATTAATATTTTTCTGCAATCTCACCTTGCTTTTTATAGATACTGTTTGCCGGAACAAATCCTCTTACAGAAGACAACGGATAAATATTGCTGTGACTTCCTATGACTGTACCCGGATTCAGAACACTTCCACATCCGACTTCTACTTCATCGCCGAGCATTGCCCCGAATTTTTTCATTCCTGTCTCAATATTTCCTTCAGGAGTTTTCACAACAACAAGCTTTTTATCCGACTTTACATTCGATGTGATCGATCCTGCGCCCATATGTGATTTATAACCAAGAACAGAATCGCCTACATAATTATAATGAGGAACCTGTACTTTATTAAAGAGTACGACATTCTTAAGTTCTGTAGAATT
>CAJLUP010000086.1 GCA_905209865.1 uncultured Lachnospiraceae bacterium | reverse complement strand
GGATTTCTACGAGTTTTTCTTTTGTATCAACACAATAGTCTCCACATGCACCGTCTCGCAGAATTGATCTACTGCCGTCATTTTTTCAACCGTATACCCTCTCTGCTGTATCATCTCTAAATCCCGCGCCAAACTTGTCATTTTGCAGGAAATATATACGATGCGGTCTACTCCATAATCCAAGATCTTCGGCAATGCTTTCGGATGGATTCCATCCCGCGGCGGATCCAGTATGATCACATCCGGTTTTTCTTCTATTTCATCAAGCACTTTAAACACATCACCGGCAATAAATTTACAATTAGAAAGTCCGTTCCTTGCTGCATTTTCTTTTGCCGCTTCCACTGCTTCTTCAACAATTTCCACCCCAATTACTTTTTTCGCCACAGGAGCAAGCACCTGACTGATCGTACCTGTTCCGCTAAACAGATCAAACACTGTCAGATCACGGATATCTCCTATGTATTCGCGTACGGTCTCATAAAGAACTTCCGCGCCCTTTGTATTTGGCTGAAAAAAGGAGAATGGTGTAATCTTAAATTCTAATCCAAGCAATTTTTCGTAAAAGAAATCCTGGCCATATAAAACCCGCGTCTCATCACTTTTTACGACATCCGATAAAGAATCATTTAAAATATGAAGGATTCCTACAATCTTTCCTTCAAGCGGAAGCTGTAAAAGCTGTTCTTTCAGTTCCGATAAATCGTATTCTTCCTGAGTTGTTGTAACAAGATTAACAAGAATTTCTCCTGTTGTATCTCCCCGTCTCAACAATAAATGTCTTAGATATCCGACATGCTGCATTTTTTTATAATAACTGATCCCTTGCTCCTTAAAATACTCCAATACGCACACTAAAATTTTATTCATATCTTCATGCACAAGTTTGCAGTCAGATGCAGTCAATACATCATATGTACTTCCTTTTTTATGGAGACCGAGCGTTAACGGGCCGTCTTTATATTCATCTCCAAAAGAAAATTCCATCTTATTTCTATATGCGAATTCCTTCGGGCTTGCTTTCACGCCTTCAAAGAGATACTCGCCCTCCACAGCTTCATCCATAACTCTTCGAATTTGCCCTTCTTTCATTTTCATCTGTTCTTCATACGGCACTGTCTGATACATGCAACCTCCGCATGCCGGGAAAATACTGCATACAGGCTTCCTCGTCTCAAGCGGAGAAGTTTCCAAAACTTCCAGCAGCCTTCCTTCTGCATTTCCCTTTTTAAATTTGTTTATAATAAATCTTACTTTTTGTCCCGGTATTGCGTTTTTTACAGTCACATACCGTAACTCTTTTCCTTCTTCTTGAACTTTTACAAGTCCTTTATTCGGAAAATCAACTCTTTCAATTATACCCTCAAAAATCTGCCCTTTTTTCATAACTTTTCCTTTCATAATAATCTTTATGTCAATCTTATATATATCATCACAAAGCAGATGACCTTTTCAACCGCAAAACAGGCAGGGTGCAGTTCCATCCACACTCTGCCTGTATGTTCTGTTTTATTTCTGCAAACAGCTTCTTACACCTGATCGTCTTCGCTGAAATAATCATCGAAGTCATCATCAAAATCATCTTCAAACTCTTCTAAATAATCCGGCGTAAAGAAACGATACACTGCGTAAGCGATCCCTGCAACTGCTGCCACTGCTCCGATGATAGCTAATACCCAGATCACTTTATTTTTCTGACTTTCCGCCTCTTTTTTGTGCAACAGATCATTCAGTTTTGTCTCGGCGATAAACTCTTCTACTTTGCTCATAATCTACGTCCTTTCTCTGTTCTGAAAACAGTCTTTACTTTCTCAATATTATAACACTAACCGATTCATATTACTACTGATTTTGAGCAAATTCTAAAATTCTCCTTAAGCGAAATTTTTACTAAACAAATCCTGATATTCTCGTAAATGATATTTTAATTGAGTAAATCCCGGTATTCCCTAATCAAAAATTTTTTGATTATTATGCTCAATAAAATCAATTTCTTCGTTTTCTTCGTTTTCCCCCTGCATATACAACGCAAATCGATGCAAATGCTGTAATAGCAGCATCTCTCATTTTTCTCATATCATCTCCTGTTTTTACTGTAACTTCAACTTCTTCCTTTTTTAAAACAGATACCATTTGATCCTGATTTTTTAAATCCCGATGTGCATCGATCAAGGAATCTCCAAGATACAACACTTCAAAAACAACAATTCTTTTCCCTGGGAGCTTTGACGAGTCCACATCAAATTCCATTGTAATCCCTTCTTTTGCCTCCTCGCCTTTAAATGTTTTTTCTGTTGTCACCGGCTTTCCATTTTGAAGCAGTTCTCTCCCTGTATCTGCATCCATCAGAATCCCCTTCATCGTATAAAACGCACTTGGTTCTATATATTTAAACCTTACTGTATCACAGATAATATGTTCTTCTCCGGCGGTAATTTCCTTTGCCATACTTTCTTTCCAAACTGCATGAGTGTCCAATATCCTTGTATGCTCATTTTTTATCTCTAAAATTTTTTCTTTCTCTCCTTCTACTGTTCCGTCTTCTGAAATTTGGAATTCCCACACGTTTTCATTTTTCATATATCCGGTTAAAGGTTCTGTCTCCCGCAGGCAATAAATTCCCGGGCGAAGATAAGAAAGATGTATTTCTCCGTTCTCATCTGTAACATAAATTGTTGTTTCCTCTGTTTGAGATATTTTTTCCCACAACTCAAATTTTACACCTGAAAGGCCTTTTTCTTTCTCTCCGTCAATTTTCCTTATAATTACTGAAGTCGGTTGATTTAAAACTTCCGCTTTTTTTGTCACGACTGAAATGTCCTGTCCTTCGTATTCTAATTCTATTTTCGTACTTTTCTTTGGCAAAATATAACCTTCCACCTGCTTCGTTTCTATAATCTCATAAATGCCGAGATAGAGTTCCTTCGACTGTGCTTTTCCACTTTGATCGGTCTCGAATTCTTCCACTATCGTACCTTTTTTCACACGAACTGTACCATCCGGTGTACAAATATCTTCTGCTGCCTTTATGTTAAATTTTACGCCCGGAATCCCTTTTCCTGTTACAGAATCATTTTTTTGAATCTGAATGCGCCCTTTTGCGGGATTGTTTTCACACTCTGTAATAAACGGTTTATCCCAGTCATGATCTTCACTGATCGTAAAAGGGATCAATCCATCTTTTTTAAGGTATCCTTTTGGTGCTTTCACTTCCTGAAAATAGTAATCTCCTGCCGGAAGTTTTTCCGGCAAAACAAAGCTTCCATTTTCATCTGTCTCAAACATGTCATAAACAGATTCTGACGGATAATATACCGTCATTGTAATCGGATTTTTCTCTTTATCAAGCAGCCGGAACGAAGCCCCCCTGATCGGAATTATTTTTCCGGTCTCTGCATCTTTTTTCACGAGTTTCACAGGTGAAAATATATGTTTATTTTCTAAAATATAATATAATGTTTTCGCATCTTCTTCTATCGTAATTTCAAAATCTCCTGCCAATGTCAATCCTTCAGGAGCTTCTGTTTCACTTACAATATAAGTATCGTATACAAGACCTCCCTTTTCTCCATTTTGACATGTCGCCGCATATCCGTTTTCATCTGTCACAATCTCGATTTTTCTTCCTGTCGTTTTAGAAGTAATCGTAAAAACAATTCCTTTCAAGGGAACTTTCTGATCATTTTGTTCGGATTCATTTTCTTTCTCTTCACGGAATTTTACAATCTGCAGATCTCCTCTGATAATCTGATCAGGTACCACTGGAATTTGAAAAATCGTATCAGTTTGTCCAGATCCTTTTGGTTGAATGATCTCTGTAATTACTTCGCTATTAAGTAAATATCCTTTCGGAGCTTTTATTTCCTGAAAGCTAACAGTTCCAAGAGGCAAAACGACTTGTCCTTCTTTGGTTTTATAAAACGGATCTCCGCTTACTTTATGGGCTTCATCCATTTTTATCATTCCTTTCGAATCCGTTTTCATAATCCATTCCCTGACTGAAGATTGTCCTGCATCTGTCGGATTATCTTTATGATATCCATAATAATATTTCACTGCAAATTCAGCGCCTTCCAGCGAGGCCGCTCCTTGTGCCTGCGATGTACCGGTCTCTTTATCTGTTTTCCGTAAAATTAAATCCACCGGGTAATACTGTGCTTTGTCCGTACATTTATAGGTGCACACTTCATTTTCATTGATCCGAATCGGATGACTTTCAAAATCAATCGCAAGTCCTGCCGGAGCTTTTAATTCTCTGATCTCATAATTTCCGATTGGAATGTTTTCTTTTTTTGCATAACCTAATTCATCCGTCGTTAATTCCCATAATACCTTTTCTTTTCCTTTCTCATAAATACCAAATACAGCTCCCGCAAGAGAATAGCATGAATTTCCTTCAATCCATTCTGGATAATCGGAATGTTTATAAATTTCAACAGATCCGACTCTGTCTTTTCCGCTTCCTCCCATCGTCTGTCCGACTGCATTGATATTAAACAAAAAAGCGTAAAAGGATTCCGGAGGATCCGGCATCGTTTCCATATTTTTTGCTTTCTGTTTCAGTTTCTCGATCACCTGTCCGTCTAATCCGACAAATGCTTCCTCTGTTCCCATATAGAGATAAGACAAAATACAATGACTCATGCAATATTCATCATTTATGCTATAGCTTTCTCCTACACCGATCGAGCCATATTTTGCCCGATACAGTTCATAGCCCGGACCACCATATGCATAATACAAACCTTTTCGCACCAATCCTCCGGTTAATGTCTGAGCTTCATATTCTCCCGATTCCGGCGTATCTTTCAACGGTTCAAGACAGTAAGCGGGTTTTCCATTTACAGCAAAATAATTCGTACTGTAATTTCCATAATAAAGCTCCTCGCCTACCGTCAATTCTGCCTTTGCCTTTTCTGACATTGCCATTGCCTTTGTCAGCATCTCATCCGCCTTTACCGAGACTGCAGAATGAGTACCTGATGCCTCGTCTGATGATATCAATATCAATCCCTCCTTAGGCATATCTCCCTTTTCTTCGGTTTCTCCGGTTTCCGAAGAAAATGTCTCTGTTTCCAGATCAGATAATGATAAGGGGTGTTCTGTCTTCACAGAAAAGTCTGTTTCTGTTCCCTGATTTCCGTTAGAAGATTCAAGAGCACTCACCTGATCTGCCATGCATATATTTGTAAACATCATTCCAAAAAGCAGACAGAGGATTCCTTTTTTCCATCTTTTCACTTCACTACTCATGCCATCATCCTCCCTGTCTGTACTGTCGATCCGACACGCAATTTTCCCGAGTTTCTGCTATACAGATAAACATGGCTGCTCAATACATCTTCCTCTTCTACCTGTGTACTGTTAATTTCCTGAACCATCTTATCCAGCTTACTGCAAACAAAACCTTCTGAATATGGAACAATGATCACTTCATGAACGCTGCTTGGCAGGATATAATAATCTTTTTTCAAAATCTGACCGATCATCTCAAGCACATTCGGATATGCAATACATGCTGCGCCGTAATTCCTGAATTTATTTGACAAAACATACATCTGGTCATAATCTTGCTGTTCCTCTAAAAAAAGATCTCCCGAATCATAATCTTCCTGCCCCATAAGAGCTTTTAGTGCGTGATTCATCGTCACAAATTCTGCCGGAAGAAGATTTCTTACATTTTTCACAGCATCTTCCCACAATGTCTCTGTCTGTATCTTCCAGCTGTTCGCATGAATGCTGTTGATAACCATTGCCGCTGTTCCCTCTTCAGATACATCAACAAGAACATAAAATACAATCGACAGATCAAGAAACGCCAAATGCGGAACGTTGCTTAGAAACTTTCGGTTTTTTACTGTATTCACCAGCTTAAATACAATCCTGTCTTTTACCCCTTCATAATCTCGAAAAGCCTCACAATCCCACGGCCGATCCAGCCTTATTTCTTCATAAAGCTTTACAATATCCTCTACAATCTGCTCCAACTGTCTTCCTGCCATATAGCTTTCGTAATACTCTTCCAGATAAATTGTCGGCGAAATATTAATTCCCGGCATTTCTATCAAAATCCCAGTACGCTCTTTCCCGTTATTTTTCATAGCCGTGTATAAGCTTGCGTGAACACCTCCCATCATCTTTCCATTCATCATCTTTTCCACCGCATTTGCAAATTCAATATAAGTCATAGAACTCCTTTCTTCTACATGCGGTTCAATTTTAATTAAATGAGAAATCCGGTACGAATTGTACCTTCGAAATACTTTGATCATTTGAAAAATATTATGTGCTCTTGATTATAGAGAATGGAAAAAGAAAATGCAACATGTAATATTGCACAAAAAAAGATCCCGCCCTCAGACGGAATCTTTCCTGTACAATCTTCAAATTGCGTATAATTGTAACCTCTAAATAACGTTTTGCTTAAACTCGTGACAAATATTCTCCTGTACGAGTATCAATTTTCAGAACATCTCCCTGCTCAACAAAAAGCGGAACCATAACTGTAGCGCCAGTCTCTACAACAGCCGGTTTTGTTGCTCCCTGTGCAGTATCGCCTTTGAATCCCGGCTCTGTCTCTGTAATCTCCAACTCAACAAAAAGCGGCGGTTCAACAGAAAATACATTTCCATTATGTGAACAGATCTTAACTGTCTCATTCTCTTTCACAAATTTCAAAGCATCGCCTACAACATCTGCGTTCAGTGCGATCTGATCATATGTCTCAACATCCATAAAGTTGTACAGATCTCCATCCTGATACAAATACTGCATGTCCTTTCTGTCAATATGAGCTTTCGGGAATTTCTCTGTCGGACGGAATGTTTTTTCTACCACACCCCCACTAATAATGTTTTTTAATTTTGTTCTTACGAAAGCTGCACCTTTTCCCGGTTTTACATGCTGGAACTCCAAAATCTGGTAAATATTTCCATCAATTTCTACAGTAATTCCGTTCTTAAAATCTCCTGCTGAAACCATTTATCTTCCTCCTTCAAAATCGTTCACTATTTTTGCATTCCATTTAATAATTTTATACTATTTTCCTTCATTTTTCAATCTTTTTTTATAGAAATGAAGAACGATCTTCTCAAGATATCTCTTAAGAACGATCTGAATCTCTTCTTTTGGGTAAATCGGACGCACAAGAATGTTATGGATTCCTGTTCTTTTTGCTCCCCACACATCTGTAAATAACTGATCTCCGACAAAAAATGTATTTGTTTTATCAGTTCCCATTATCTCCATTGCCTTTTCATAATTTTTCGTAGAAGGCTTATGCGCATTATAAATGTAATTTGTCCGAATATCCTGATTAAACATTTTCACTCGCGCTTCTTGATTATTCGAAATAAGACAAGAGGAAAATCCGATTTCTTTTAATCTCTGAAACAGTTTTTTCGCTCTGTCATCTGCCGGAGCTCCATGCGGAACAAGCGTATTATCTATATCAAAAATTACTCCTCTATATCCTTCTTCATACAACTTTTCAAATGGGATAACATATGTAGACGCTACATACTCATCCGGAAAAAATCTTTCAAACATTATCTTTCATCTAACTCCATCAGTTTTGTAATCAATTCTTCACAGATCTGCA
>CAJLUP010000085.1 GCA_905209865.1 uncultured Lachnospiraceae bacterium | reverse complement strand
TTGAGCAGGCAGAGCGGGAAATGGAAGAGACTGAGCCCAAACTTAGAGAGCAGATTTTACGTTTGCGGGAGATTCTTCCGCGATATGCAAAAGTGCGGAAATTAAAGACGGAGTATGAAGAACAGATAGTTCGGATGACAAGGTGTATGGAACAGTGCAAAGCGGCATCTGAAGACTATGAAGAAAAGTACAGAGTCTTTTTTAGCGAACAGGCGGGAATTCTTGCGAAAGATCTTCGAGAAGGTCAGCCGTGTCCGGTGTGCGGTTCGGAGCATCATCCATGTAAAGCGGAAGTTTCCAAAGGCGGGGTTGATGAAAAGACAGTAGAAGAGGCAAAAAAGACCCGTGATGACGCCGAGCGGAATCGGGCGGAAGTTCAGGAAAAATATCAGGCAGTCCGCGCACAATTTGAAGCAGAAGAAAAAGCGCTTTTTGGAGAGAGGTATTCTGTGGAAGATGAAAAACAGGCGGAAAAACGGCTTGCAGAATATGAACGTCTGCTGGATCAAAAAAAGATGAGTCTGAAAAAACTTCAGGATGCTTACAGAAAAAGTGCAGAAGAGAACCGTCGTCAGGCAGGACGTCTGGAAAATCTGGCTGCGCAGAAAGCGGAATTAAAAGAGCGGTTTACACAGGAACAGGAAGCGTTTCGGCAGGAGATACGGCGGCAGCAGTTTGCAGATCAGGAGGAATACCGAGAGGCAAAAAAATGGATCGAAGGCTGGAGACAGATGAGCGATCAGGTAAAGACGTATGAAAGTCTGATCATTCAAAAGAAGAGCAGTGTCGAGACGTTGAAAGACCAGTTGAATGGAGAAAAGCGGCAGGAGACACAGGGAGATATCGGGAAAAAGGACGAAACAGACACACTTCTGAGAGAAAAGAATAAGCAGAGAATGGAGATCCATGGGAAAAACATTACCCACCAAAGTGCATATGACAACCTTAAAAAATATTTTGCGGCACAGGAAGAACTTCGGAAAAAGTATGAAGTAGTCAGCAATTTGAGCAGGACGGCGAACGGAGGCTTAAGTGGCAGCGTAAAACTTGATTTTGAGACGTACGTTCAGAGAAAGTATTTCCGGCAGATCATACAGGCGGCAAACCGAAGACTTGCGAAAATGACTTCCGGCGGTTTTATCTTACAGTGCAGGGAACTGAAAGATCTAAGCAGTCAGGGGCAGGCGGGATTAGATCTGGACGTATACGATCTGGTGACAGACTCTGTCCGTGATGTAAAATCGTTGTCAGGCGGAGAGTCATTTATGGCGGCGTTATCAATGGCGTTAGGGCTTGCGGATATTATTCAGAACACAGCCGGAGCGGTCAGCTTAGAGACGATGTTCGTAGATGAAGGGTTCGGTTCTCTGGATGATGTGTCCAGGGAGAGGGCGATCCGCATTTTGAAAGAGCTTGCAGGTGAGAAAGGTCTTGTAGGTATCATTTCTCATGTTAATGAACTGAAAGAACAGATTGATTGGAAACTGACTGTAACAAAAAGCGGACATGGAAGTCATGCCCGCTGGATAATATAGAAATTTTATAAAACTTTCTTGAAATACCGGATGCTGTACGGCGGCAGGACAAGCTGTCCGTTAAGTTCTGTTGCGGAACTGTCCTCGCTGTCTGCGATCGTTTCGTTTTCAAAGGAAAGAATCTGTTCATATGTGCCGTTTAACTCCTGGTGTCCGGCTGTGAATTCACTGTCGGATGCGTTGACGGCAACAAGGAATTGTTCCGTTTCTGTTTTGCGCTCAAAAATAAGCTGGTGATTTGTAATGACGATATTTCGGTAAGAGCCGCTGCACAGTGCGTCACTTTCTTTGCGAACAGCGATCAGGCGGCGGATCAGGTCAGTCAGATCGTTTGGCTTCGGAGCGTCAAAGCAAGGTCTTAAGGCATAATCATTATCCGGTGATTTCATTCCTTCTTCACCCCATTCGCTTCCGTAATAAATACATGGGATACCGGGCATACCGAACAGAAGTCCATAGGCAAGCGGAATATGGCGTTTGTTCGTCAATATGGAAGCAAGCCTTGTGACATCATGATTATCTGCAAAAGTCATGAGATGTTTTCCTCTGTAAATGCACCACTGCTCCGGTCCGTACTGGCGGTTTAACGAATGGGCGATCTCGAACAGGTTCATGCTGTTGAAGCTGGAATATAATCCTTTGTAACATTCGTAGTTTGTGCAGCTATGGAGCATTCCGTCATTGACGATCAGGTTGTAGTCTCCGAATAAAACTTCTCCCACAAGGGCGAATCCTGGTTTAAGCTCTTCGCAGAAAGAACGAAGACGGCGCATGAAATTGTGATCGAGAGAATAAGCGACATCAAGGCGAAGTCCGTCAATGCCGAATGTTTCGATCCACATTTTTACGCAGCTAAGAAGATGGTCTGTGACAGCGGGATTTTGCAGGTTTAACTTTACAAGCTCGTAGTGTCCTTCCCATCCTTCATACCAGAAACCGTCATTGTATGCGCTGTTTCCGTCGAAATTAATATAAAACCAGTCTTTATACGGAGAATCCCATTTCTTTTCAATGACGTCTTGAAATGCCCAAAATCCTCTGCCGACATGATTGAATACGCCGTCGAGCATGATTTTGATATTGTGTGAGTGCAGTGTTTCACATACTGTCTGAAAATCTTCGTTCGTTCCGAGTCTACAGTCAATCTTCATAAGATCTCTTGTATCATATCCGTGATTGTCTGATTCAAAAATCGGATTTAAAATAATTGATCCGATCCCGAGTTCTTCCAGATATTCTGCCCAGTCTGCGATTTTTAAAATACGATGTTCGGTCACACCGTCATTGTGCGTCGGCGCGCCGCAGAATCCGATCGGATAAATCTGATAAAAAGTTTCATTATAAGCCCACATAATTTCAGTCCTTTCATTTCCTATGTTTTAGCCATAAGCGGGACTGTTTTGCAGTGTGAATGAAAAAATCTGCGAAACAGATGACCTGAGCGTTATGGCTGAATGGGTATGAATTTATAGGTAGATTGTAACATATTGAGGCGGAATTGACATTAAAAAGTGTAGAAGATATACTAATAAAAGCAGAAAAACAAAGATAAAAAGAATGGAAACGGTAAAAGCAATGAATTTGATGGAGCGGATCCCGAAGGATTTTTATAAATTATTTGCAAGTAAGTACACGGATTATTATATGATGTTTCTCACGGCAATCTATGAGGAGATGAGTTTGTCTTATTCTGTGCTCGGATTAACAGAAAAAGAATGCCGCGCGGTTATGAATGAAAAAATTGCGTCGGCTGCGCTTTTATGGGATGAGGAAAATTATGATGAGGAAGGTGTTTTTCTTACCCGTTCAAATATGGCGTCTGTATGTCTGAAACATTTTGAAGAGTGGGGATGGCTGAAACAGGATTATGATGAGACTTTGAATAGTTACGTCGTAACGTTCCCCGAATATAGTCAGATGTATGTCGAATTGTTCAGCCGTCTGTTTGATGAAAATGAAGGGGAAGAGCGGGAAAGTGTGATGACGATATACAGTCATTTATATACTTACAGTTCTGATAAAGAAAAGAATCATGAGATATTAAAAAGCGCTCTTCGTGTTTCTAAAAAACTTGTACAGATGCTCGTAAATATGCAGGATGGTATGAGAAGCTATTTTGACGAGTTGTCCCGCCAAAAAGATTTTCGGGGAATACAGGACGTTCTTGTAAAGGAAATCAATAACAGCGACAGCCGAAAATACGCCATTTTGACGACGACAGACAGTTTTTATCGGTATAAAGAAGCCGTGAAAGAGCTGATTGATAAAAATTTGCAGGAAAATGATATAAGGCGACAGAAATTTTTGCAGGAGCTGGCAAAAGTCCGACCGGAGAAGAAAGAGGATCAAGAGGAGTCATTTGGAAAAATAAAGGAGCTTCGGCTGGAGCGATCAGCGGCTATGTGCGAGGAAGCGGCAGATACTCTGATACGGATCGAGAGGCAGTTTGATGCGATTGAGAGAAGATATAATAAGCTGATCGAACAGAAAACCATTTTTGCTTCCAGAGCCGCTGCGCGTATACGTTATGTTCTTCAAGAAGGAGCGGAAGAAGACCGCACGATCGTACTTGTTGATCTTTTGAATAAGAGCCGGAAGAAGGAAAAAATATTAACTGATCTGATGGAAAAGATCCGTCTGAGCAGACCTTACAAAGTGTTGAACGACGAAAGTCTGTATCGGCGTAAAGGCAGAGGGAAAGAAGTCTTTTCTCCGACTGCCGTTCTGCCGGAAGAACAACAGGAGAAAGATTTGGAATCGTTTGTTTTAAAACCCCTTTATACACAGAAAGAATTGCAGGAATTTAAAGAAAAAAACAGTGAAGGCAATGTATTTAAAGCAACGAGGAAGACTGTGCAGTCGGCGGAGGATTTGGAAAAACTGTTTTTTATATGGCAGGAAGCAACAGAAAATGCATTTGGCGGAGGAGAGATCACTGTCGGGGACGAGGAAGAAAATGAGCAGGGAATGCGTTTTTCTACATTGGAGATAAGGAAGGAATAAACCATGTTTGAGTATTTGGAAAGTGTGTCTGTTACTGAGGGAGAACAGATTAAGAAAACGATACAGTCATTGTTTCGTCAGACTTGTATTTTACAGGTGAAATATGATCCGGCGACATTGACGCCGCGGGATAATCCGCAATACGAGATTTGTGCAAGACACAGACATTTTATAGAAGATTATCTTTCCGTGCTTGGATGTGAACTTGTGCATGATGCACAGGAGCATGTTTTCCGTTTGACAGGTGACGGGGCAGCAGGAGAAAAACTGAACCTGACAGAAACGATTATCCTTCTGATCATAAAATTGATCTATAAAGACAAGATTATGGGCGAGGGGCTGAACGCGCCTGTTACGACACTGAAGGAAATGCGTGAATATGGAAAAAATACGAATCTGATCATAAGGAAATTGAAGGCGGCGGAGTGGAAAGAGTCGCTTTATCTGATGCGCCTTCATCAGATCATTGATGTGCCCGGAGCGGTGCGTGATGTGGAAGACGATACGCCGATCTATATTTACAGTACGATTAATCTGTATGTGACGGCGGGGGATATCAACGGATTGATCGAAGAATATAAAGAGGAGGCAGACGGATATGAAACAGCCGAAGAAAATTTTTACGAGAATGCTGATCAATAACTGGGGCGGCATCAGTCATAAAATATTGGAATTTCATGAATATGTCAATCTTTTCAGCGGAAAGAGCGGCTCTGGAAAATCAACGGTTATGGATGCGATACAGGTTGTGCTGTATGGAAGCGTGTCTGCTAACTTTTTAAACAAGGCGGCAGATGATTCAAAAAATAAGAGAAGTGTTTTGAGTTATCTTCGGGGAGCGCAAAAAGATGGAACAGTAAACAGAGGTTCCATTGATTTCTGTTCGCAGATTGTTTTGGAGATCGAAGATACGGTTACACATATCGTGACTTGTGTCGGGGCAGCTTTTGAAGTGGCAAAAGGGGATGCAGATCTGAAAAAATATACTTATTTCAGCCATTCAGGCAGGATCCCGGAAGATGAATATTTGAAAAATAATGTGCCTTACTCAATCGCACAGATTCGAAAACTTACGGAAGAAAGAAGCAGAAGCATCGATAACAGAGGGCGGGGCGAAGTGAATAAAGTCTATCCGTCAAAAGAAGCCTATCTTCATACGTTGTATGGCGAGATCTTCGGTCAGGTAGAACAGGGGCGTATGATCACTATGGAAAAAAGCGCTATCGCCCTTAAGATGACGAGCGGAACCGGACAGTTTATCAGAGATTATATGTTTCCGAAAACGAAAGAAGATACGGTGGCGACGATCAGCGAGCAGCTTGGCGCCTACAGGGAGATCAAAGAACGGGTGGAAGATCTGGAAAAGCGGATTGAAATGCTGGATCAGATCCAAAAGTATGACAGAGAATTAACGAATACGCGTGCGGAAAAAGTTCGGACAGAGACGATCTTAAAATGCATTGATATTGAAGAAAATACGATTCGTCTGAAAGGGCGGGAAAGTGATCTGGAGTCTGTTGAGAAAGAGGCGTCCGAGGCGGAAAAGAAGCAGGATCTTCTGCAGGAAGAACTGCAGAATGCGAGGGATGAAAGAGCGCGTGTACAGGCAGAATTAAACAGCAGCGATTATGGGAAAAAAGAGCAGGAACTGAAAGATTTAGAATACAGGATCCGCCTCCTGGCAGATAATTCCGCACAGTGGCGTCAGATCGTGAAAGGACTGAAGCGGTGGGGGGAAGAGGAAATGGTTACCGATTATGTAAGTAATCGGGCGCTGCATCTGATTCAGGACATCTGCGGCGGAGAAATTACGGAAATGGCGTGCAGGGAGCTGAGAACACACCTCAATTCGGCTCTTGATAATATTACGAACGAATTGTCGGAACTTCACCTTTCAATCCATGAAACAGAAAAAAATATTCGGGAAAAACAAGATGCCGTTGACGATCTCCAAAATGACAGAAAACCGTATCCGCCGGAATTAAAAAAGGCAAGACATGAACTGCAAAGTGCGTTGAGCGACCGATACGGAAGAAAGATCGAAGTTCATATTTTTGCAGATCTGTTCGATATTACGGACGAGAAATGGAAGAATGCGATTGAAGGACGGCTTGGTCGAATTAAAAAAAGTATGATTACAGAACCGGCATATGCCCTTGATGCGGCAAAAATATTCCGTCGTATGCAGCAGTTTGAAGAAGTGGATCTGATCAACAGCGCGGCGATTCAAAATGATTCTCCGGAAGCGGATAAAAATTCATTATATGAGGCGGTGCATGCGGAAAAAGGATATGCGGACCGATGTTTGAAACGTTATCTCGGAAGGATACAAAAATGTGAAACGGTAGAAGAGTTAAGCGCGGTGAAAGACGGAGTCACACCGGATTGTTATTCGTACAGCGGATATATGTTCCGTCATCTGCGCAGACGGGATTATACGAAAAATGCATGTATTGGTACAAAGGTGTCAAAGGCAAAATTAAGAGAACTGCAGGAGGAAATCGTAGATCTTCAAAGTTCGCTGATCGCAGATCGACAGATGGAAGCGGCGCTGAAAGAAGCGCAGCAGTTTGAACGGTTCGGTCAAGAGCCGGAGCAGTTGATGCGCCTTGCAGGTGCGGCGGATGAACTGGAAGACCATTATCGCCGTCAGGATCGGCTCAGAGAAGAGATCGCAGAGTTGAAAAACGGAACTTTGGCTGCAGAACTTCAGGCTCAAAAAGAGAAACTTACAACTGAGATTAATGAAAAGGAACAGGCGGCGAGAATCCTGCAGAAAAAGCAAGTTGAGATCGGCGAGAAGAAGGGCAATATAGAAGGGAAAATCAGGGAATTGAAAGAGAAGCTTGCATTTTTGACAAGCGGATATGTTCCTGATGAAGAAATATTTGCCGAAGTGAGAAACGTTTTGGAAACGAAGAGCGAGTCTTCTTATAAAAGGGAAATGACGACGGCATCAGAACGTCTTTCTGAAAAAGAGACAAACATTCAGGAAGAGAGGATAAAATCAAGAAACGTGTTTAACAATACTTATCCGGCGTATGGATTTTCCGGGGTTGAACACAGCAATGAAGTTTACGATAAGGTTTTGGAAAGATGCAGAAAAGATTTTGAACCGAAATATAAAGAAGAGTTTGAAAAACGGATCTGCGACAGCATTTTGTTGATCTGCCTGCGG
>CAJLUP010000084.1 GCA_905209865.1 uncultured Lachnospiraceae bacterium | reverse complement strand
CCCGGTCTACAGTACCTCGAGAGACGTTCGCCAGTTCTGCGATTTGTTTTACTGTAACCGCCATGTAAAAAATCACCTCCCATATAATACCAATTTTCTTGCTAATAATATAGCACAATATCGTGCTCGTGTCTAGTTGGAAAAAATAAGGAGTTATAGAAATTTATATAAAAACTATATATCGATATAAAAGATGTGAAAAATATACAAAAAAATAACATTAAAAATGGTAAATATATAGTATTGAAACAATAAAATTAACGTGTTACTATAAATACAACAAAACGTGCACGAGCACGAAAAAGGAGGACGGAGATGAAATTTGGAACATTGTATTCTTATTGGGGAACCGAATGGAACTGTGATTATTTAAAAACATTAAAGAGAGTTTCGGATATTGGATTTGACATTTTAGAGGTTGGAGCTCCGCATTTGTTGGAAATGACAGATTATGAATTGTCTGAATTGAGTCGTGTGGCGAAAGATATGGATATGACATTGACGGCGAATATAGGACCGGCGAAAGATAAAGATCTTTCTTCTCCTGATCCAAAGATACGGAAAGCAGGCGTTGAATATCTGATCGACATCTTAAAAGCTATGAATAAAGTCGGTTCGAAATCACTTGTCGGAGCGATGTATTCATATTGGCCATGTCAGTTTGAGATCACAGATAAAGAAAAGGCGTGGGAGAGAAGTATTGAAGGGATGAAAGAAGTTGCAAAAGTGGCGGAAGAATTGGATATTGAGTGCTGCCAGGAAGTGTTGAATCGCTATGAAACATATATCATGACAGACTGCAGAGAAGGATTAGAGTATTGCAGACAAGTCGGCAGTAAAAAGGTCAATCTTCTTCTTGACACTTTTCATATGAATATTGAAGAAGATAATATTCCGGAGGCAATTCGGCTTGCGGGAGAAGATTTAGGACATCTCCATGTGGGAGAGTCAAATCGGAAGCTGCCAGGAATGGGTTCTCTCCCGTGGAGGGAAATCGGAAGGGCGTTAAGAGATATCAAATATGAAAAAGGCGTTGTTATGGAACCGTTTCTTTTGCAGGGTGGCGATGTTGGCCGGGATTGTAAAGTATGGAGAGATTTAAGCGGAAGTGCGGATGAGAAAATGCTGGATCGTTATATTGAAGAGTCACTGGTATTTTTGAAACATGAGTTTACATTTTGAGGAGAGGATGTAAAATGGCAGAAATTTGGACCATGGGCGAGATGATCGTGGAAATTATGCGGACGAAAGAAAATGAGCCGTTAGATAAAGCAGGACTTTTTCGGGGACCTTATCCAAGCGGAGCGCCGGCAATTTTTATTGATACGGTGGCAAGACTTGGTCACGAGGGCGGAATTATCGGAGGAGTAGGGAAAGATGATTTCGGAAAGTGTCTGCTGGACAGATTGAAAAATGATGGGGTTGATGTATCCCAAGTGATTGAAGATCCGAAAAATTCTACAGGGTGTGCTATTGTAACATATTTTGATGACGGTTCCAGAAAGTTCATTTTTCACATGGGAAATACCCCTGCTGTTGAGGCGAAAGCCCCGCGGGAAGATGTGCTGAAAGGACTCAGGTATTTTCATGTGATGGGATGTTCTTTATTTGCAGATGTGGAATTCGCGAAAGAAATCTTAAAAACGGCACAGATGGCAAAAAAGATGGGAGCAAAGATTTCTTTTGATCCCAATATCAGAAAAGAACTGATCGGCGAAAAAGAAACGGACGATATTGTGGAAAATCTGATGCAGCTGACGAATGTTTTCCTGCCTGGAGAGGAAGAACTTCTTTTGTTGACAGGAAAAGAAACTGTAAAAGAGGCTGTCGAAAGCTGTTTTGAAAATGGGGAACTTGAGATATTGGCGTTAAAGCAAGGATCAAGAGGATCGAGAATTTATACACGGGAAAAAACAGTCGAAACAGGGATTTACAAGATTCGGCCGGTAGATGCAACCGGAGCCGGTGACAGTTTTGACGCAGCGTTTATTTGCGGACTATGTGAAGGTAAGGAGATTGCAGAGGCAGCAAAAATGGCAGCTGCGGCAGGTGCGGTTAATACAGCGGCATTTGGTCCCATGGAAGGGGAAATCAGTGTAGAGACGATAAATGAGATGATAAAAAAGGAGGAACAGGAATGAAAAAAGTCAATATTGGAGTTGTAGGACTTGGGTTCGGAAAAGAATTTGCAGCAATTTATTGTGATCATCCGCTTGTTGATAAAGTGGCAATCTGTACGAGAAATCCTGAAACATTGAAGAAAGCGGGAGAGGAACTTGGAATTCCGGAAGAGTTAAGATTTACAAATTATGATGATATGGTTTCTTGTGAAGAATTAGATGCGATTCACATTGTGACACCGATCAAAGAACATTATCCGCAGACTATAAAAGCGCTTAAAGCAGGAAAACATACTGCATGTACAGTTCCTATGGCGACATCTTTGGATGAATTAAGGGATATCGTAAAGACGTCCAAGGAAGTTGGAAAGATCTATACGATGATGGAGACTTCGCTTTATACAAGAGAATATCTTTATGTTAAGGGATTGAAAGAGAGGGGAGAACTTGGAAAGATCCAGTATTTAAAAGGAGATCATATGCAGAATATGTCATTGGAAGGCTGGGGAGATTACTGGCAGGGATTTCCGCCGTTTTGGTATGGCACACATGTATTGTCACCGATTTTAGATTTGGCAGGAACAACTCCTGAGAGCGTACGCTGTCTCGGAAGCGGAAGAGTGAGCAAAGAAAGAGCCGAACATTATGGATGTCCGTATGCAGTAGAAACTGCGACGTTCAGACTGAGAAACAGTGATATTGTGGCAGAGGCACATCGATGTCTTTTTGAGACAGTGCGTCAGGTAAGAGAATGCTTTGATGTTTATGGAGATAAAATGTCATTTGAGTGGGAACCGACAGTGGATGAAGGGCATACGATTTTTACCGGAATTGATGATTTTACGAAGTTTACAGCTCCGGATACGGCGGAACTACTGCCGGAAGAGATTCAAAAATATACGCTGCGTTCTGCTATTAAAGACCCGAATCAGCCGTCCTTTATTCAGGGAAGCGGACACGGTGGATCCCATCCTCATCTCTGTAATGAATTTGTCAATGCGATCGTAGAGGAAAGAGAGCCATATATGGATGCTGTTCGCTCGGCAAATTATACGGCGGCAGGCATTTGCGCTCAGGAATCAGCAGATCATGATGGGGCAGAAGTAAAAGTACCTGATTTTGCGGAGGAATTTTAAACTGTTGAGGAGGGGCTTATGGAAAAACTACTGGAAATGAAAGAAATCTGTAAGTCTTTCGGGACAAATAAAGTCCTGAAGAATGTACAGTTTGATCTTTTCTCAGGGGAAGTCCATGCTTTGATCGGAGAAAACGGAGCAGGAAAATCTACATTAATGAAAATATTGATGGGAATGTATAAAAAGGATTCGGGAAGTCTTTCTGTTCTTGGATCGGACGAAGCATACGCGAATCCGGATCAGGCGCTCAAAGCCGGGGTTGCCATGATACATCAGGAATTGAATCCGATTCCAGATATGTCCATTGCTGAAAATATTTTTCTCGGAAAAGAGAAAAGAAAAGGGATTTTTATCGATAAAAAAGAACAGGAAAGAGAATCGAAAAAATATTTGGATATGCTTGGAATCGAGTTGGATCCGTCTGCCCTGATGAGAGATCTGAGCGTTTCTGAAATGCAGATGGTGGAGATTGCAAAAGCGCTTTCTTACGGAGCAAGGATTATTATAATGGATGAACCAACTTCCGCTATTACGGAAGCGGAAGTGGAGAAATTGTTTCAAAATATAAAGATGCTCAAAGCAAAAGAAACAGGGATTATTTATATTTCACATAAAATGGAGGAATTGTTTCAAATTTCAGACCGTATTACTGTGCTTAGAGATGGACAGTATGTATTTTCAAAGAAGACAGAACAGCTTTGTCCAAATGATTTGATCAAGGCAATGGTAGGGCGTGAGATTACGGAAATTTACCCGGAAAGTAAGAGCAAGATCGGAAATGTGATCCTTAAAGTAAAGAATGCTTCACGGGAAGGTGAGTTTAAAAAGATCAATTTTGAACTTCGCGAAGGTGAAAAACTTGGGATTGCCGGACTGATGGGAGCAGGAAGAACTGAGTTGATGATGGCAATTTTCGGAGCGTCAAAATTAGAGGAAGGCGAGATTGAAATCAATGGAACGCCCGTTAGAATACGGAGTCCGAAGGATGCGATCCGGCACAAAATCGCACTTGTAACAGAAGACAGAAAACGCTATGGTTTAAATTTGATGGCATCGGTTGAAGATAATGCGGTTTCTGTAATTGAAGACCGCCTTTCGAAAATTGGATTTTACAATAAGAAAGCAGGAAAGAAATCTTCGGCAGAAATGATCGGTCGTATGAATACGAAAGTTACGGGAATGGATCAGATTGTCGGAAGTCTTTCGGGCGGAAATATGCAGAAGGTCGTTCTTGCGAAATGGCTTTTGAACGATCCTGATATTATTATTTTTGATGAGCCGACAAGAGGAATCGATGTCGGTGCGAAAGCGGAGATTTATAAAATCATAGAGGAATTAGCCTGCAAAGGGAAGGGAATCATTATCATATCATCAGAAATGCCGGAACTGATCGGGTTAAGTCAAAGAATCATTGTGCTGCATGAAGGAGAGCAAACCGGAGAATTGCGAGGAGAAGAGATGATGCAGGAAAATATTATGGCTCTTGCATCAGGGTATAGAAAGGAGGAAAAAGAATGAAAAGTTTAAGCAAAAATTCTGTTATGGAATTTATAAAAAAGACGGCAATACTCTGGGTTATGATTGTTCTGATCCTTGTCTTATCTGTGATTAGTCCAAGCTTTTTCAGGGGACAGAATCTTCTGAATATTATAAAGCAGGCATCGATTACAGGTGTGATCGGCGTAGGGATGACGTTCGTTTTGATTACAGGCGGAATCGATCTTTCTGTCGGATCTGTGATGGCGTTATCCGGAACACTGGCTGCATCCGTGGCGGTAGCAGAAAAGGATATGCCGATTGCTCTTGTAATACTGGTTGGAGTAGGACTGGGGGCGTTGTGTGGACTTGTAAACGGAATCGGTGTAGCCTACATTGGATTTCCACCCTTTATTATGACGCTTGGAATGATGACAATCGCACGTGGAATCCCGCTTGTATTTACAAACGGAACTCCGATCTTCGGATTGTCGGAAGAGTTTAACATGATTGCGAATTCCAGAGTTCTCGGAGTGCCTTCGCTTGTGATTTTTCTTGTCGTTACTGTTTTGGCAGGACAAATCATTTTGAGTAAAACTGTTTTGGGAAGAAGGATTTATGCAGTAGGAGGAAACGAAGATGCGGCTCGTTTAAGTGGTGTATCGACTGCAAGAGTAAAGTTGTTCGTTTATGTTTTCTGCGGAATTTTAGCGGGGATCGCCGGGATTTTGATCTGTTCGAGGATTACGTCAGGAAACGGAACTGTGGCAGAAGGATATGAAATGAACGCTATTTCTGCGGCGGTAATCGGCGGTGTCAGTATGACCGGAGGATCGGGAAATGTTCTTGGTATGGTTGTTGGAGCAATGATTTTAACAATTATTCAAAATAGTTTCGATATTATGGGTGTGAACTCATTTTATCAGAACATCATTAAAGGAATTATTATTTTACTTGCTGTATTTTTAGATCTGAGAGGAAAGAAAAAGAAAAACTGAAATCTATTTTAAGGAGGAAAAAAGATGAAGAAAAAGATGTTGGCAATGGTAGTATGTGCGGCGATGTGTATGATGGCTTTTGCAGGATGTACAAGTGAGTCAGGCGGGTCTTCGGATAAGAAAGCAGAACAGACAGAAGGCGAAAAAGAAGGATCTGGAAAAGTGTTCATGACAGTGAGCAATCAGCAGAATGAATTTATGGTCGGAATGGCAGAGAATTTTAAAGAAGTTGGAGAGGCGGCGGGATATGACGTAAAGTTGATGGATGCTGACCTTGACGCTACGAAACAGGTTTCTCAGATTGAAACGGCGATCTCCGAAAATGCGGAAGCAATTCTTGTAGAGCCGTGCAGTGTAGATGGGTTGACGACAGGATTAAAAGAAGCTCATGACGCGGGAATCCCAGTGTTTGTTATTCATAATAATGTGTCGGCAACGGAGTTGATCACTTCTTTGATCCATGTGGATGTAAGACAGGGTGGAGAATTGAAAATGGAGCAGGTTATTAAGGATTGTGGAGAAGATGCCAAGATTGCAATCATGACAGGAACGCTCGGTCAGGATACGACAAATCAGATCTGCGGCGGTTATGATACGGTACTTGAACAATATCCGAATGTAGAGGTTGTATTTGAAGGGGCTGGAAACTGGGGTGCGACAGATGCTGCGCCGCTGGCAGAAAACTGGATGGCTTCCGGTAAAGAGATTGATGCGATTGTCTGCAATAATGACGGAATGGCTTTGGGAGTAGTGCCTGTACTGAAATCAGCAGGAAAGCTGGATCAGATTAAAGTTTATGGTCTGGATGCGACAAATGAAGGACTGAAAGCGGTTGAAGCGGGAGAGATGGCTGCAACGATTTATGTGAATTCCAGAGCGGAGATTGAAAAGGCGTTTGAGATGCTTGAAGATCTGAAAGCCGGGAAAAAAGTGGATGCAGAATATAAGGTGCCATCGGTGCTTGTTACTAAAGAGAATGTAAAAGAATATATGAAATAGCAGGTGAGTTTTATGAAAGCGGCAATATCCGGGGAGACGCTCGGAAGTGTAATGAAATTAGAAGATATTTTATCTGTATTTCAGAGAAATGGGATTCGTTTTATCGAAATATGGCCGGAAAATATCCCTGTAAAAGCCGGAAAAACACTTGTGCATAAACGGTTGTATGCAAACCGGGATGTGGAGAAGGCAAAACAGATCCTTGACCGATATCAAACAGAAGTGGCATGTGTATGTTTTGGGGCGGGGTTTGATAAGGAACTGGCAGCAGATCCGACCCTTTTTGCCGCCGAATTAGAGAGAGCTGTCGAGACGGCATATCAGTTGGGCGCCAAAGTAGTAAATCATTATTGTTATCATGTGGCAATGGAAAAGGATGTTCCGTTTTTCAAACTGAAACCGTATTATGAAAGGGCAATCAGAAAGGCGGAACAGCGGAAAATTTATTTGGCATTGGAAAATGAGGCTCATGACATTACACAAAGCCCGGAAGGAATGAAGGCGTTTGTAGAATATATGGATTCAGAATATTTTCAGACGAATTTTGATGCCACGAACTATTATCAGGCAGGATACGAAGGGTTTCCATATGCGTATGAGGTGTTGAAAGAACATATTGTTCATGTGCATATAAAAAACGGCTGTTTCTATCATCCTGAATTCGGACATGAAGAACAGTGCCGGGGAGGGAAAATGACAGGGCGATTTGCAGGGAGTGAGATTTATTATCCGTACGTGCAGGATGGCGCGGTAAATATAGACGGGCTTTTGCGAAGACTTGAACGGGATGGATATACAGGATTTTGTACAATGGAACCTCATACGACACCGGAAAAATGTATGGATTTTTACAGAGAAGAGACAGCTTATTTAAGAGAAAGAGGAATTGAATAGCAGGAATTATATGCGGCAAAGATGGCAGAGAGCATTTTTGCCGCATTTTCTTATCATATACTTGTTTTCGGAAAGGGTAAAATGGAGTACAGTTTATAGTAGTGTATAGCGTGTACCAAGTTATAATTATG
>CAJLUP010000083.1 GCA_905209865.1 uncultured Lachnospiraceae bacterium | reverse complement strand
CATCACGAGTAATCTTAGCTGAACCAATATCCATATATTTATACACTTGCATTGAATCCGCTGAAATAATTTCTGCCCCGATCTGTTTTGCAAGCATAATCGACGCCTTCGTTTTGCCGACTGCCGTCGGTCCCGCCAAAATAATCAGTGGTTTTTTCATTTATACGATCCTCTTAAACTTTTTTTCTAATTCTCGTTTTGTCATAGCTATGATCGTCGGCCTACCGTGTGGACAATGATATGGATTCTCCAACGTAAGAAGCTCACCGATCAAAGCATCCACTTCTTGTGCTGACAGGCGATTATTTCCTTTTACAGCCGCTTTACAGGACATTGATGCAATTTTTTCATCAATTAATTCCGGTGTCATCGACGTATTGATTCCGTCTGCCAAATCATCGATCATTTCCATAAGAAGTTCTTTTTTTGCTATACTGAACAGATTATCCGGCACTGCTCTTACCGCATACTCCTCGCCTCCGAAAGGCTCGATCTCAAACCCGATTCGTGTAAAACGATCCATATGCTCATTGAGAAGCTGTGCTTCCTGCATGGAAAGTGATAAAATAATCGGAGGACTTAAATATTGTGAAGTATATTCTCTTGATTTCATTTCTTTCAACGTTCTTTCATACATCACCCTTTCATGTGCTGCATGCTGATCGATAATGTAAAGACTGTCCTGAAATTGTACGAGCCAGTAAGTATCAAACACCTGACCAATCAGTTGATACTCTGCTTTCATTTCCCGCTTCAGAAAATTTTCTTCAAACAAATCTAACTGCTTTGGTTTTTCTTGCTTTGTTTCACTCTGAACGTTGCCTGACTCTTCTTTCTTTACCTCAGGCTGAGTGTTTCCAACCTCTTCTTGCTGTATTTCAGGAGGAATCATTCCAGCCTTTTCCTTCTGTACTTCAAGCTGAATGTTTCCAATCTCTTCTTTCTCAGCTTTTGTTCCATAAGTTACTGCTTCCCGTATCCGCTCTGTTTGCTGCGGACGATAGATTTCACTTCGGTTCGAAACTTCAGCAGATGAGGATCGTTCATGATACGCCTTTACTCGTTCCTGCATTTTCTTTATAAAATAATCTTCATCATGGACAGCCTCATCTGACTGTTTTTCTGCCGGCTTCGGCTTCAGCAAAAACGGACTTTCTTTTTTCTTTTGTACTACAGCCACCGGATCCGGAATCGAAGCAGTCTGGACCAGTTCCGGCTCAAGAAGTCTTCTGTGAACAGCTTCATAAACGGTGTTATACACTTCCTGCTGACGCTGAAAACGGAGTTCCATTTTCGTTGGATGAACATTTACATCTATAAGATCGCCATCCACCTTGAAATGCAGCACCGCAAACGGGAATTTATGCTGCATTGTAAAATCTTTATAAGCATCTTCAAGCGATTTGGAAATCATCGCGCTTTTCACATATCTTCCATTTACAAAGAAATTTTCAAAATTCCGGTTTCCCCTTGTAATGATCGGTTTTCCAAGAAAACCAGAAATAGAAAGTCCGTTTTTTTCATAATCAATCTCTAAAAGATTCGCCGCCACATCACGGCCATATACATTATAAATCACATCTTTTAATTTTCCGTTTCCGGATGTCCGAAGCTTTTCCTGTCCATTATTAATAAACAGAAAAGAAACCTCAGGATGAGATAATGCCAAATGGATCAAAAGATCCTGCACATGTCCTGCTTCCGTCATCGGAGTTTTTAAAAATTTTCTTCTTGCCGGAACATTATAAAAAAGCTGATGTACAAGAAAAGTTGTTCCATTGGGCGCGCCTGTTTCTTCCAAAGCGGTTTCTTTTCCGCCTTCTATCACATATTTTATTCCGGTCTGTGCACTTTCTGTCTTTGTAATTACCTCCGTTCTTGTCACGGCGGAAATACTGGAAAGCGCCTCTCCCCGAAATCCCAGCGAATGGATCGCCGCAAGATCTTCTACGGTACGAATCTTGCTTGTAGAATGCCGCAGAAAAGCACACCGTACTTCATCCTTCTCGATTCCACAGCCGTTATCGCTGACGCGGATAAATGTAATCCCGCCATCCTTGATTTCGACTGTCACAGCAGATGCTCCTGCATCAATGGCATTTTCGACAAGTTCTTTTACAATAGAAGCCGGACGCTCGATAACCTCTCCGGCCGCGATCTTATCAATCGTTATCTGATCTAAAACTTGAATATGAGGCATGACAGTTCCTTTTCCTTTTTCGTTTCTATTTTTTTACCAACGGTTCTTCAGTTTATTCTGCAATCTGTATATCGTATTAAGCGCATCAATGGGCGTCATATTTCCAACGTCAACATTTTTCAACTCTTCCAGAACATCATCGTCTTTCACTGTATCGAAAAGTGACATCTGCGCAATATCTACATCGTCATATCTCTTTGCTTTCGGCTTCTTTTTCACAACCCGTTCTTTTGACGCGATCTCGCTTACCCGTGCCGTAATATCTTCATCACTTAACTCTTCTACGATTTCTTTCGCCCGTCCGATTACAAGTTCCGGTACTCCTGCAAGTTTCGCTACTTGAATTCCATAACTTTTGTCGGCTCCGCCTTTAACAATCTTCCTCAAAAATACGATATCATCACCTTTTTCTTTTACGGCAATACAATAATTATTTACATTATCAATTTTGCCTTCCAGCTCTGTCAATTCATGATAGTGAGTAGCGAACAGTGTTTTTGCGCCGAGCAGCCTGCTGTCGCTTATATATTCCACAACCGCCCAGGCGATCGATAACCCGTCAAAAGTACTTGTTCCTCTCCCGATCTCATCTAAGATCAGCAAACTTTTTGAAGTGGCATTTCTGAGGATATTCGCTACTTCTGTCATTTCAACCATGAAAGTACTCTGTCCCGAAGCAAGATCATCCGATGCCCCGACTCTTGTGAAGATCCGATCAGATAAACCAATATTTGCACTTTTAGCCGGAACAAAAGAACCGATCTGCGCCATAAGCGCGATCAGAGCTGTTTGACGCATATAAGTTGATTTCCCTGCCATATTCGGACCGGTAATGATTGAGATCCGATGCTTTTTATCATCAAGATATGTATCGTTTGAAATAAACATTTCGTTCGGGATCATCCGCTCTACAACCGGATGTCGCCCTTCCTTAATATCAATAACTCCTTTTTCGTTGATTTTCGGACGAACATAATTATTGCGCTCCGCCACAAGAGCAAAAGAAGCAAATGCATCCAGCGCTGCCACAGCCTTTGCTGTCTTTTGAATACGCTCCACCTGATTTGCAATACATTCTCTGACTTCACTGTAAAGTTCATATTCAAGAGCATACAGCTTGTCCTCTGCCCCAAGTATCATATCTTCCAACTCTTTTAATTCCGGGGTGATATACCTCTCTGCATTTGCCAGTGTCTGCTTTCGCGTATAATATTCCGGAACGAGTTCTTTGTACGAATTAGTCACTTCTAAATAGTACCCGAACACTTTATTATATTTGATTTTCAAATTTTTAATTCCGGTCTTTTCCCGTTCGTCATTTTCAAGCTTTGCAAGCCAGTCTTTCCCATCAGATTTGGCGCGGCGCAGTTTATCGACTTCCTCGTTATACCCGTCTCTGATAATATTTCCTTCTTTCATTGCAATCGGAGGTTCTTCTCTGATTGCTTCTTTTACAAGCGTACAGAGATCCTCAAGAGGATCAAGATCTTGACAGATTTCTTTTAAGAGTTCTGCACTCATCTCCTGCAGTATATACCGAAGAGCCGGAAGCATCTCCAAGGAACTCCGAAATGCTGTCAGATCTCTGGGGTTCGCCGTACCGTATGCAATTTTTGTAATCAGACGCTCTAGATCGTACACCGGAGAAAGGTATTCCCTGATCTCTTCTCTTGAGATCGCCTGCTCTTTTAATTCCTGTACCGCATCCAGCCTGCGAAGGATCGCAGATTTATCAATCAGAGGCTGCTCCACATATTTTCTCAATGTCCGCGCGCCCATTGCTGTCTTCGTCTTATCAAGCACCCATAGAAGAGATCCTCTCTTTTGTTTTTCTCGAAGAGTCTCACACAATTCCAGATTTCTTCTTGTCGAACTGTCCAGCATCATATATTTACCTGCCGCGTAAGGGGTTATATGCGTCAGATTCGAAAGAGAATTTTTTTGCGTTTCCAGCAGATATTGAAGAAGCGCCCCTGCGCTGATAATCCCGCAATCATAATCTGCAAGTCCGAGTCCGGCAAATGACGAAACTTCAAAATGTTCTAAAAGTTTCTTACGGCATACTTCATCGTCAAAATACCATGACTCAAGAGAATAGATTGTAATCCCCAGGCGGTCTTTCATACCATCTAAATCTACGCCGCTCATATAAAACGCTTCGTTGCAGATAATTTCAGAAGGAGAAAAACGATAGATCTCATCTGTTAACTTTACACTATCCGGTATCTCCGTCACAAAATAATCACCGGTAGAGATATCGGCGACCGAAACGCCGTATCTGTCAGCGATGTACACAATACACATAATATAATTATTCTTTGTCTCATCCAACGCCTGTGTATCAAGATTCGTTCCAGGTGTTACAATACGCACAACTTCTCTTTTGACAATTCCTTTCGCCGTCTTCGGATCTTCTACCTGCTCACAGATCGCCACTTTATACCCTTTGGAAACAAGACGGTTTAAGTATCCTTCCACTGCATGGTATGGAACTCCGCACATCGGCGCCCTCTCTTCCTGCCCGCAGCTTTTTCCGGTCAAAGTAATCTCAAGTTCTCGCGATGCAGTCAGTGCATCCTCAAAAAACATCTCATAAAAATCGCCTAATCTATAAAACAGAATGCAGTCTTGGTATTGAGACTTTGTCTCCATATACTGCTTCATCATCGGTGTTAATTCAGCCACATTCCTACTCCTTTGTATATAAAAATAACAACTTCGGGCATAAAACTTCCTATGCCCTTTTCTAAGGTAGTATAGCATTTTTAGAAAATGTGTTCAACATTATAATATATGAAACTTCGGTCTTTCCTCCCCATACAGGCAGCAGAGAAGATACCCGCTCACAATAATTCCCAACGCACACAAACCTGAAAAAAGGATCGTAAACGGAAGGCAGATCTGTCCCATAAGATGAAACGGCTGATCTGTATAATCCCACACATTCCAATGCATTATTTTATTTACGATCATCCCTGTAATAAATTCAGCGGCCGTCACAAATGCAGTACACCAAAGAACCTGTTTCCAAAGCGGCTCTTTCCATTTCGTCCACAGCCCCTGCTGAGCAAAAAAAAGAAAACAGAACCCTCCAAGCAGAAACATTGACCAATGAGAATAGCCTCTGAACAAAATTTCTGTCATATAGTAAAGGGTTCCTCCAAGCGTTCCCATAAACAAATATTCACTTAATTTTTTCATTTTCATCTTCTGAATCATCTCCTGTTTTTCTCTATTTTATAGTTTAAACATTTTAGGGAAATATATAACATGTTTCTCCATTTCATATATTACGATTCGTTTTTCAAAATGTTTGCCTAAGTCAACACGGTATGATATAATAAATAAAATTATGGACAGTTCAGAGTATCCGAGACCACTGAAAAACATATTTACTATATAAATGTGCTTTTCAGTAGTTTCGGGACACTTCTAAAAACCGTTCACGATTGATATAACATAGATTGAAAAGGAGATTAACATGTACAAGACGTATGAAATGGAACTTGCAGGCAGAACATTGCGTGTCGATGTAGACAGAGTTGCTAAACAGGCGAACGGCGCTGTTCTGATGCATTACGGAGACACAACTGTTTTGTGTACATCCACAGCATCTGAAAAACCAAGAGACGGAATTGATTTCTTCCCTCTTAGTGTTGAATACAATGAAAGACTTTATGCAGTCGGTAAAATTCCCGGAGGATTTAATAAAAGAGAAGGAAAAGCATCCGAAAATGCGATCCTGACAGACCGTGTCATCGATCGCCCGATGCGTCCGCTTTTCCCGAAAGATTACAGAAACGACGTAACTTTGGAAAACCTTGTAATGTCAGTAGATCAGGACTGCAGCCCGGAACTCACCGCAATGCTCGGCGCATCTATCGCGACAAGTATTTCCGATATCCCATTTGACGGTCCGATCTCAACAACACAGGTAGGACTTGTCGACGGAGAATTTGTGTTCAACCCGACGGCAGCACAAAGAGAAGTATCTGATCTCGCACTTACAGTAGCTTCTACAAAAGAAAAAGTAATCATGATCGAAGCCGGTGCAAACGAAGTGCCGGAAGCCCGTATGATCGAGGCAATTTTTGCCGCACATGAACTGAATCAGGAAGTCATTGCATTCTTCGATACAATCGTTGCAGAATGCGGAAAACCAAAACATGAATATGAAAGCTGTGCCGTTCCGGAAGAACTGTTCGATGCCATCAAAGAAATCGTACCTCCTGCCGAAATGGAAGAAGCGGTATTCACAGATGAAAAACAGACAAGAGAAGATAATATCCGTCAGATCACAGAAAAACTCGAAGAAGCATTTGTTGATCATGAAGATTGGCTCGCCGTTCTCGGAGAAGCTGTTTATCAGTATCAGAAAAAAACAGTAAGAAAGATGATCTTAAAAGATCACAAACGTCCGGATGGACGCGCAATCGATCAGATCAGACCTCTTGCTGCAGAAGTGGACTTAATTCCGCGTGTACACGGTTCTGCAATGTTTACAAGAGGACAGACTCAGATCTGTACCGTGACAACGCTTGCACCACTTTCTGAAGCACAAAGACTTGACGGTTTAGATGAATCAGAGACAACAAAAAGATATATGCATCACTATAATTTCCCGTCCTATTCTGTCGGTGAAACAAAACCTTCCAGAGGTCCGGGAAGACGCGAGATCGGTCATGGAGCGCTTGCGGAAAGAGCTCTTCTTCCGGTACTTCCAAGCGAATCTGAATTTCCGTATGCGATCCGTACAGTTTCCGAAACATTTGAATCAAACGGTTCCACTTCTCAGGCAAGTGTTTGTGCATCCAGTATGTCTCTTATGACTGCCGGTGTTCCGATCAAAGCTGCCGTAGCAGGTATCTCCGCGGGTCTTGTAACAGGCGAAACAGATGACGATTATCTTGTTCTTACAGATATCCAGGGACTGGAAGACTTCTTCGGCGATATGGACTTTAAAGTAGCAGGTACACATAAGGGTATTACAGCAATCCAAATGGATATTAAGATTCATGGACTGACAAGACCAATCATAGAAGAAGCGATCGCAGCAACAAAGAAAGCCAGAACTTATATCATCGATGAAATTATGAATAAAGCAATTTCCGAACCGAGAACTGAGGTCGGTGAATTTGCTCCTAAGATCATTCAGATGCAGATCGATCCGCAGAAAATCGGAGATGTCGTAGGACAGCGCGGAAAAACAATTAATGCGATCATCGAGCAGACAGGCGTTAAAATTGATATTGATGATGAAGGCGCCGTTTCCATCTGCGGTACAGAAAAGGACGCTATGGAAAAAGCTGCTAAGATCATCCACACGATCGTAACAGATTTTGAAGCAGGACAAGTATTCGAAGGAAAAGTTGTAAGTATTAAAGAATTCGGCGCATTTCTTGAATTTGCACCAGGTAAGGAAGGGCTTGTTCACATTTCAAAAATCGCAAAAGAACGTGTAAATAAAGTAGAAGACGTCCTTTCACTCGGCGATGTTGTAAAAGCCGTATGTCTCGGCAAAGATAAAATGGGAAGATTCAGCTTCAGTATCAGAGACGTTGCAGAATAAAACAAAAGTTCAAAAAAGGGCAGGGGCTGTTGCAAAATAGATGAGTAATCATCTATGGAGCAATAGCTCCCTTTTT
>CAJLUP010000082.1 GCA_905209865.1 uncultured Lachnospiraceae bacterium | reverse complement strand
CTTGAAAGTATAGTGTTTATGCGAATAATCAAAAATTAGATATAAGATTTTATTAAAAATAAAAATACCAAGAACCGAATATTTCCGATTTTTGGTATCTTCTCCAAAGCTGTCTAGGGGACTTGAACCCCCGACCTCCGCCTTACCAAGGCGACGCGCTACCGACTGCGCCAAGACAGCTTATGCGTAACTGAAACGCATGATAAATATACACCGATTAACCAGTAGTTGTCAAGAGAATCATATTATAATGTTTCTGAATCAAGCAAAATTGTAAACGGACCGTCATTGATCAGACTCACTTCCATCTCCGCTCCAAATTGTCCTGTTTGTACATTTAATTCTCTTTTTTTACATTCTTCAATTATATATTCATATAATTGATTTGCTTTATCCGGCGCTCCGGCTTCAATAAAGCTTGGACGATTCCCTTTTTTACAATTTGCATAAAGCGTAAACTGAGATACAAGCAGAAGACTTCCTCCCACATCGGCTAACGACAAATTCGTTTTTCCATTCTGATCTTCAAAGATCCGAAGTCCAATCATTTTCTTGATCATCTTATCTGCAGTTGCTTCTGTGTCAGTATCTGACACTCCGATCAGCACAAGATATCCCTTCCTTATCTTCCCAATCAGTTTTTCTTCTACTTTCACAGACGCTTCTTTCACTCTCTGTATTACAAATTTCATAACCTTTTACCTGCTTTCTCACCGTCGACTTTATCAGGTTCTCACCCCTGTCTTAAGCATTTTTTCTGTTTTTTTCTTAATCCTCTGGATTGCATTATCAATCGATTTCGGGCTTTTTTCAAGTAATTCTGCAATTTTTTTATAATCTGTTCCCATTAAATGCAGATAAAGAACATGCTCTTCCATCGGACTTAATTTTTCTTTTAACTGTTCGATAAAAGCTTCCGTATACTCTTTCCCGAAATACAATGCTTCAGGATTATTTTCACGATCAGGCTCGATCAGGTCGATCAATGGAAGCTTGGTCCCGTTTTTATTCGTTTCGCTTTCTTCATAAAGAGAAATGTAGCAATTCAGCGGCATATGTTTTTTCCGCTTTGACGCTTCAATAGCGCTGTACATTTGCCGAAGCACGCACGTTTCTGCAAATCCGGAAAAGGGAACACCCAAACTGCAGTCAAAATCTCTGACCGCTTTGATCAACCCGATCATCCCTTCCTGAATAAGATCTTCCGTTTCTCCTCCGATCAGATACATTGCGCGGGCTTTCTTCCGAACCATCGTTTTATACTTATCCATCAGGTAATCCGTCACATTGCGATCTCCGGAACGCAGTTTTTTGATCAACTGCTCATCCGTCAACTTATCATATTGTTCCATCCTTTAAAACACCCTTCAAACGCTGCTTTAATTGTCTTATTTTGCAAGTCTCTGTCTGACGATTTCATAGGCAAGAACACCTCCTGCCACAGAAGCATTCAGAGAAGTAATCTCACCTTTCATCGGAATTGCCGCCACAAAATCGCAAGTTTCTTTCACTAATCTGCTGACGCCATCTCCTTCGTTTCCAATGACAAGTCCAATCGGACCTGTAAGATTCAGATCATACATTTCCTGTCCGTCCATATCAGCGCAGACAAACCAAATTCCTTTTTCCTTCAATTCCTCCATTGTCTTTACGAGGTTTGTCACCTTTGCAACCGGAGTATAATTCAACGCTCCTGCCGATGTTTTAGCCACAGTTGCCGTCAGTCCGACAGCTCTTCTTTTTGGAATGATCACTCCATGAGCCCCGGCAATATTTGCGGTTCTTATGATCGCTCCCAAATTATGAGGATCTTCAATCCCGTCCAGTATGATCAAAAACGGATCTTCTCCTCTCTCTTTTGCAAGTTCAAGCATATCGTCGACTTCAGCATAATCATAGGCGGCAGCATAGGCGATAACACCTTGATGCCTTCCGGTTTGCGTAAGCTGAGACAGCCTTTCTTTACTGACAAAATTCAAAATCGCACCATGCTTTTTTGCTTCCCGCACGATTGTTCGTACCGGTCCGTCCTGACATCCGTCCAACACAAACAATTTATCGATCGTTCTTCCCGAACGAAACGCTTCCAATACTGCATTTCGCCCTTCGATGACTAATGTATGCTCTTTCGTTTCTTCTGCTCTATCAGCTATTGTTTTCTCCATTTTCCAATTCCTTCTCTATACTTTCCAATCCAATCGTTACAAGTTTGATGAGACGCTCATATTCTTGTTTCAAATAAAGATAACCGAGCAGCGCCTCAAACCCTGTTGCTCTTCTGTAATCCGTAATAGACTGGTTTTTTGCAGGAGAAACACTCCGTGCATTTCTCCCTCTTCGATATACGGCATGTTCTTCTTCTGTAAGATGCTCCTGCATCGCCCGCATCATAAATGACTGCGCGGACGCCTGTACATATCTGCTTGTCTCTTCGTGCAGCTTATGAACCTGTCTGCTTCCCCGCCCCGCCACTTTCATTTTAATGATAAGGTCAAAGACGCAGTCCCCGATATAAGCTAAAACGAGCGGCGAACTCGATTTTGGATCTGCCTGCTTCATTCCCGGAATCTGGCTCATATAATACTCAAATCCATGCTCTATGCTTTTTTCCATTTTACTCCCTCTCGCGTATCCTCAAGAATAATCCCTTTTGCCAAAAGTTCATCTCTGATCTGATCTGCCAAGGCAAAGTTTCGTTCTTTTCTGGCAGCCTGTCTTTTTTCTATCATCTCTTCAATTTCAGAGTCCAGCATTTCCGCTTCTTTTGTTACGATAATTCCAAGTACATCTGTCAGCAAACACAATCTGTCAAGCAGACTTTCTAAATATTCTTTTGATCTTGTGCCGTCGGCAGTTGTATTTATATATTTAACAAGATCAAAAATTGCAGCAATCGCATCCGCTGTATTGAAATCATCATCCATTGCCCGCTCAAAGGCATCTACATATTCCGCTGATTTTTCAAACAACTCTTTCTCCGACTCAGCCATCTTCTCTTCAGATGCATTCGAGATAAGGAATTTCAAGTTATCTGCCGCAGTAATAATTCTCTCCAAAGAATTTTTTGCTGCTTCCATTAATTCTGCACTGAAATTAAGCGGACTTCTGTAATGTGCGCTTAACATGAAAAATCTTAAAATTTGAAGATCGTATTTTTCTCCAATTTCTCTTACTGTGAAAAAGTTTCCCAATGATTTTGACATCTTTTTATTGTCAATATTAAGAAATCCATTATGCATCCAATATTTTGCAAATTCCTTTCCATTCGCAGCTTCGCTCTGAGCAATTTCATTTTCATGATGTGGAAAGATCAAATCTTCCCCGCCGGCATGAATATCAATCTGCTCTCCAAGATATTTTTTAGACATCTCTGAGCATTCAATATGCCAACCCGGACGTCCCTCACTCCACGGCGATTCCCATGCAGGTTCTCCCTCTTTTTTCGGTTTCCAAAGAACAAAATCAAGCGGATCTTCCTTCTCGTCTTCTCCTGTAACAAGAAGAGATCTTCCTCCTGAGCGAAGATCATCCAGATTCTTATGAGACAATTTTCCGTATCCTTCAAATTTTCTTGTACGGTAATACACTGTTCCGTTCTTTTCGTAAGCATATCCTTTTTCGATCAAAGTGGAAATCATATCTACCATACCGCATATTTCTTCTGTTGCAAGCGGATTTTTTGTTGCCGGCTTTACATTCATCGCTTCCATATCTTTCTTGCATTCTGCAATATATCTTTTTGAGATCTCATCCGCAGTAACGCCTTCTTCAATCGCCTTCTTAATGATCTTATCATCTACGTCTGTAAAATTGGATACAAAATTCACTTCATAACCTTTATATTCAAAATAACGACGCACCGTATCAAATGCGATCATAGGTCTTGCATTTCCTATATGAATAAAATTGTATACTGTAGGACCGCATACATACATTTTTACTTTACCTTCTTCCAAAGGCACAAATTCTTCTTTCCTTTTTGACAGTGTATTATAAATCTTCATCATAATCTTCTTTCCTTTCCACACATCTTATCTCTTTCACCAAATGTTTTAATTCTTTATGCAGCCTCAAATTTTCTTCCTGAAGCTTCTTAATATCCGACAACACCGGATCCGGAAGGTGAACTTGATCCATATCCGATCTTGGCACCTTCTTATTATCCATCTTAACAATACGTCCGGGCACTCCAACGACTGTACAATTCGGCGGAACCTCTTCCAACACAACCGATCCGGCTCCGATTTTCGAATTTTCTCCAATCGTAAAAGATCCAAGTATCTTGGCTCCGGCGCTTACCATTACATTATCTTCCAGCGTAGGATGCCGTTTTCCCTGCTCTTTTCCTGTTCCTCCCAAAGTCACCCCTTGATAAAGAGTCACATTATCACCGATCACCGTTGTCTCACCGATAATAACACCGCTCCCATGATCGATAAACAATCCTCGTCCGATTGTCGCTCCCGGATGGATCTCAATCCCTGTTTTTCGCGCGGCTCTCTGGGAAATCCATCTTGCCCAAAAATAATGTTTCTTCAAATACAACTTATGGGCTACCCTATATCTGAGTATTACACGAAAACTCGGATATAGTAAAACTTCCATATTTGATTTTATTGCCGGATCTCTTTCCCGCACAACTTGAATTTCTTCCTTGATATAAGATATAATACCCATTTTGTTCTCCCACAAAATTTTTTGTTCCACTTTATTCGCCATACTGCATAAAACATAAAAACTCCGTCTCCATTCAGAGACGAAGTTTTTCCGCGGTTCCACTCTATTAAAAGATTTTTCTTTCACTCAATAGCCTGTAACGTATGCCAAACGGATCAGGCTACTTATCACTTCACCTAATCAGCTCCCGGATGCACTTCACAAATCAGACAAGTACAAGAATGCTTTCAGCCTCCGACATTCTCTCTCTGTGAACCGCTGTCATCTGTTACTCTTTCCGTTCTCTGCTTTTTTATTTTTCAACTTTTCAACATATAATTTATATTATGCAAATTCCCCGTTTTTGTCAATACCGCTTTCTTTTGATGTCTTGTTTTTTCTGCCTTTCACACTCTTTTTTCAATCAAACAACCTCATTAAAATATACTTTTTCCAGTTTTTTTATTTTCTCCAACTCTTCGCCGAGCTGATTTGTATACAACACGCCTTCTCTGTCTCTCAATTCTTCCAGCCCGATCCTGCCAAACAAATATTCTGTCAGATCTGCAATCGGAAAGACGCCTTGGGAATCCTCTGTTTCCCGCACATGAATCCTCTCTTCCCCCACTTCACTCGTCAACCGCCACACACGGCTGTTTTTATGCAAAATCGGATCAATCACCGCAAAAGAACAATTAAGCGTTTCTCCTTCTGAAACCGTCATTGCTTTTAAGAATTCTGGTAAACACACAATTCTTGCCATAATCATCGGATGTATATTTGAATTTTCTGCGGACAAAGACGCATAGATCTTTATCGGCTTCTCTGTTTTCTCTCCCTCGTACCCTGGTTTCTTAACATATTTCTGTTTCAAAAGCTGCCATAGTGACTTTTCAAATTCATCTTCATATTTCTTCAAGTACAATGGTTCTCTCACCTCAAGACCATCCTCAAACGCATATGCATAAAACCCTTTCAAAACGCCGTCTTCTCTCATAAGCCTGACGCCGCCTTTCTCACTTTGTTGTTCTAAGATCATTGTCTGATAATAAGCAGCATCTCTCTTCGCATAGACTTGCCAATAATCCGAAAAATATTTTTCAAAAAAAGCAGTCATTTCCTCGGCATCCCATAATCCGGCATCAGAAAATTCCAGTTTTCCTTCTCCCGCCGGCCGACATGCAAAACGAGAGTCCCATTCCTCATCCGGTATGATTTTCTGAACGTACTGACTATAAATATACCGAAAATCATACGGCGTATAAATCGCCTCCGCTGCAGGCATCAAAAATGTAAGCGGCATTTTTTCTGCATACATCTCTTCCAAAGCAACACTCAGTAACCCACGCATATATCCTCTACTACGATATTCTTTTTTCGTCGCAACAGCAATAATATATTCTGATGGAAACGTCATACTGCCAATCTTGATCTCATAAGGATTCAGTTGAAGCATAGAACAGATCTTTTCATCTTCCTCCACAACATAAATCCTGTTTTTCGCCGCTTTAATATAATAATAATAGTCCAAAAAAGCTTTCGTATCTTCAGGAAATACCTCTTCCCATAATTCTCGGGTAAGCGCATGCTCGCTCTGCATCATCTTGCGAATGATCATCTACTCAATCCCTCCACCTTGCGAACAGCATCCGCTGCACATTCTATGTTCCGGAGTCATATCTACACTGCTGTAATTCATATACTTCTCAATCGCACAAATCGCCTGCGAGGAAATGCCTTCTCCTTCGCCTGTAAATCCAAGACCTTCCTCTGTTGTCGCTTTCACATTCACCTGATCGGTCTCGATGCAAAGAGCATCCGCAATATTTTGACGCATTGTATCTATATACGGCCGCATTTTCGGACGCTGTGCTATAATTGTCGCATCAATATTCTCAATCGTATACCCATTCTCATCCAACAACTTCCCTACATGCTTAAGCAGCAGGATACTTGAAATTCCTTTATACGCCGGATCTGTATCCGGAAAATGTTTTCCGATATCCCCTAACGCAGCAGCTCCTAAAAGAGCATCCATAACGGCATGAACAAGTACATCTGCATCCGAGTGACCAAGAAGACCTTTTTCATAAGGAATTTCTACTCCGCCTAAAATCATCTTCCTGTCTTTCGCCAACCTGTGAACATCATATCCCATACCTACCCGCATCGTCATCTCTCCTCATAATCATTTTCTATTTCGTTTTCTATTACATTTTTTTCTGATTCTATTTGTATTACTAAAGATTTTTCTTGCTCTTCTGTATCTTTCCTGTGTTTCTCTTCTTTCAATGCATCGCTGTCTGCCCTGTCTTCGGCTTTATGCTTATCTTGCACATCTGATTTTTCCACTCCATCTTTATCTGTTTCATCTTCCGACTTTTGACTGTCTCCATCAGTCTTTTCTTCGAAGCGTATTTCCTGAGCATTCTCTCTTTCATCCGGTTTTTCCGTCTCTTTTGTCTGTTGCTTTGATTCAGCCGCTGCATCCGGCGCTGTTTCCGTTTTCTCTTTCTCATTTTGTTCTTTTTTCAACGAAATCGTCTCCAGTGCCTTCCGTTCTGTTAATTCTTTCACCGGAGTCTCCGCTTCCTCTTTTTCCTCTTCAATTCCCGAACTTTCTTTTTTCAAATCAAACAGCTTTTTTAAATAATAGATTCCATATGACGAACCAATTAATATAAAAATCACAGACATCACGCCCATAAAAATCATATTGTTAGGTCTTTCCTTCGTCACCTCTATTAACATCCTGATCCCCAGCCAAGCCAAATATCCGCCTAAAACAATGCGAAATATATATCCTCCCTTTTTATTCATTTCACTTTTCCTCCGTAATTATTCTGTGTTTCATTGTAACATATTTTCTTTTTCCCTTAAAGCATTGTTCAGAAAATACTGTTTAGAAATACTCAGAAAATGGTATTCACATAATACGCCTTTTACAGTGCCCCATTAACATCCCGTCCCTTATTACACAGGTTGATAAAGCAAAAACACATACTAAAAACACGTATGACATGTCCAAAGGAAAACCGGAATTTACTTTTACATTTTTCTCCTCAAAAAACTTTTTAAATTTTTTCAAAAAAAGTGTTGACATTTGATGAAAAATAATAGTATAATAGCGGAGCGGGTTACGGAAAAGCTTCTGAAACCCAAACAATATGGGGTCTTAGCTCAGCTGGGAGAGCATCTGCCTTACAAGCAGAGGGTCATAGGT
>CAJLUP010000081.1 GCA_905209865.1 uncultured Lachnospiraceae bacterium | reverse complement strand
CAAACCGGGAATGTGGGGGCAGAACATGACGACGAAAGAACCGGACGACAGTATGATCGAAGTGGCGATTTGCGCGGTGGAAAAAGTGTTTGACTGGCGTATGTGGCAGGAGAATAATTATGAATTATCATGAGGCGTATGCGTGGGGGATAAAACGGCTGGAAGAGGCGGGAATTGAAGAGTTCCGTCTGGATGCGTGGTATTTGTTGGAAAATGTGACAAAAATCAGCAGGGCTTTGTTTTATGCCTACCCTGAAAAAGAGCTGACGAAAGATGAGGCGGCTCAATATAAAGAAAGCATACAAAGACGGGCGGATCGGATCCCTCTTCAGCATATTACCGGAGTACAGGAATTTATGGGACTTACATTTTCGGTAAATGAGCATGTTCTCATTCCCCGTCAGGATACGGAGACGCTTGTGGAACAGGCGTTATGTCTGTTGGAAAAAGAGAGAAAAACAAAAGGGAAGATCCGGCTGCTTGATCTTTGCACAGGCTCAGGGTGTATTCTTCTTAGTGTGCTTTGGCATGCAGAAAAGAATGGCGCTAAAAGTTCGGGAGAAGATCTTTCAGGCGTAGGAGCAGATCTGTCCGAAGAGGCTCTTGCAGTTGCCGCTGAGAATGCGAAAAGATTGGGAATAGAAGCGGAGTTTATAAAAGGCGATCTGTTTGAAAATATAGAAGGAAGTTTCGATATGATTCTTTCAAACCCGCCGTACATACGGACGGAGGAAATACAAACACTGCAAGAGGAAGTAAGGCTATATGATCCATTTGAAGCATTAGACGGAAAAGAGGATGGTCTTTATTTTTATCGAAGGATCATAAAAGAAAGCGGCACGTATTTAAAGCATGGCGGCTGGCTTGCTTTTGAGATCGGATACGATCAGGCGGAAGCTGTAAGCGGGCTGCTGCAAGAGGCAGGTTATGTAAAGATTGAAGTGAAAAAAGATCTTGCGGGACTTGACCGCGTCGTGTATGGCATGTATAGTTGAAAAAGTGTATAGAAAATATACAGGGAAGTGTACAGTTGAAGTATACAGGAAAGGATAAGAGAAATGTTTGACAGATTAGAAGATTTGTTGATTCGATATGAAGAAGTTATGGGAGAACTGCAGGAACCGGGTGTGGCAGACGATCCTGTAAGGTTCAGAAAATTGATGAAGGAGCAAAGTGATCTTGCACCGATCGTGGAGGCTTATAATGAGTACAAGCAATGTAAACAGAACATTGACGACAGTCTGGCAATGCTTGAAGAAGAGTCTGATGAGGAAATGAGAGAGCTTGCGAAAGAAGAACTGAATGATTCGAGAAAACGGGTGGAAGAACTGGAACAGGAATTGAAGATCCTCCTTCTTCCGAAAGACCCGAATGATGATAAGAACGTTATCGTTGAGATTCGAGCGGGTGCGGGCGGAGATGAAGCGGCTCTTTTTGCAGCCGAAGTTTATCGGATGTACGTTCACTACGCAGACAGCCGCAGATGGAAAACAGAGATGATCTCTTTGAATGAAAACGGAATCGGCGGATTCAAAGAGTGTGTATTTATGATTACAGGACAGGGAGCTTATTCCAGATTGAAATATGAAAGCGGAGTTCACAGGGTTCAGCGTGTTCCTGAGACAGAGAGCGGCGGACGTATCCATACTTCTACGATCACGGTTGCGATCATGCCGGAGGCAGAAGAAGTTGACGTAGTGATCGATGAGAAAGATATTCGTATTGATGTTATGCGCGCCTCGGGAAATGGAGGACAGTGTGTCAATACAACAGACTCTGCGGTTCGTCTGACTCATTATCCGACAGGAATTGTAATTTACAGTCAGACAGAGAAATCACAGCTTCAGAATAAAGAAAAAGCGTTCCGCCTGCTCCGTTCAAAATTGTATGATTTAGAGATGGAGAAGAAACAGGCTTCAGAGGCAGAGGCGAGAAGAAGTCAGATCGGTACAGGAGATCGTTCGGAAAAGATCAGAACTTATAATTTTCCGCAGGGACGAGTTACAGATCATCGTATTAAGCTGACTTTGCACAAGTTAGATACGATATTAAACGGAGATTTAGATGAGATCATTGACAGTTTGATCGCGGCAGACCAAACGGCCAAGCTGGCGAAAATGGAGGGATAGAACGTATGACAGAACCGACTTTTAAACGTCCGGAGCTGGAAGATAAAGAGATCATCTCTACTTATTTTAAGAAGGCGCCGAGCAGGAGCTGTGAAAGAACATTTGTAAATGTGTATCTTTGGTCCAGACATTATAAAGTGCAGTATGCGATCATTGAAGATACTCTTGTTTTTAGAGACAGCGGAAGAGGGATCGCCTTCACTTATCCGGCGGGAGAACCGGCAAATGTTAAGAAAGCGCTTGAATTTCTTATGGAATATTGCAGGGAAAAAGAAGTTCCTTTTATACTATACAATGTGACTCCTGGCATGTTTGCACAGATGGAAGAGTGGTATCCGCACAAATTTGCGATTGAGTATAACAGAGATCTGGCAGATTATGTGTATGAGACAGAGAAGCTGGCTTCTTTGGCAGGGAAAAAACTTCATGCAAAGAGAAATCACATTAATAAGTTTAAAAATCTTTATCCTGACTGGAGTTACGAAACGCTGACAGATGATAACGTGGAAGACTGTTTTCAGATGGCTTTGAAATGGAGAAATAAGAACGGATGCGAAGATGATCCGGAAAAAAATGCGGAGATGTGCGTGACGCTCAATTCTCTGCGTCTGTATAAAGAACTCGGATTAAGAGGAGGCGTATTAAAGGCAGGCGGACAAATCGTGGCATTTACGGTCGGAGAGCCTGTCAGTGACGATACGTTTGTTGTTCATATTGAAAAGGCGTTCGCTGAGGTGGACGGAGCATATCCGATGATTAATCAGCAGTTTGTACAGCATGAATGTATGGAGTACGAATATGTAAATCGGGAAGAAGATACCGGAGCCGAGGGACTTCGCAAGGCAAAGCTTTCTTACAGACCGGTATTTCTTGAGGAAAAAGGAATTGTAAAAGAAATGGAGTGAAAGTTATGATATCAAAAAAGATGGAAAATATGGTAGCGAACAGTTCTGCGATCCGCGCGATGTTTGAAGAAGGAAATCGTTTGGCAAAGTTGTATGGTGCAGAAAATGTATTTGATTTCAGCCTCGGCAATCCGAACGTTCCGGCGCCGGAAGCGGTGAAAAATGCGATTATCGAGCTTTTAAATGAGGAAGATCCGATCTCTCTTCACGGTTATACGAACAGCAATGCAGGATATGAAGATGTCCGTGAGGCGGTGGCAGAATCTTTAAATGACCGTTTCGGAACATCTTTTGAAGGGAAAAATATTGTCATGACAGTTGGCGCAGCAGGAGGACTGAATGTTATTTTGAAGTCGCTTTTGAACGCAGGGGATGAAGTGATCGTATTTGCGCCATATTTTGGAGAATATAGAAGTTATGTCAACAATTATGACGGTGTGATCGTCGAGGTATCACCTGACACAGAGACGTTTCAGCCGAAACTTGCAGAGTTTGAAGAAAAGATCACGGCGAAGACAAAAGCTGTGATCGTCAATACGCCGAACAATCCGACAGGCGTTGTATACTCAGAAGAAACGATTAAAAAAATGTCTGAGATTCTGGAAAAGAAACAGGAAGAATTTGGAACAGATATTTATCTTATTTCGGACGAGCCTTATAGAGAACTGGCATACGACGGAGTGAACGTGCCTTATCTGACAAAATATTATGCGAATACGATCGTCGGGTATTCTTACAGCAAATCACTTTCTCTTCCGGGAGAGCGAATCGGATATCTTGTCATTCCGAATGAAGCTGCGGACAGTGAAGATCTGATCTCGGCTGCAAGTGTGGCAACACGTATTCTTGGTTTTGTAAATGCGCCCACTCTTCAGCAGAAAGTTGTGAAAGCATGTTTGAATGCGAAAACAGACATTTCTTATTATGACAAAAACAGAGAGACTCTTTACAATGGATTAAAAGAGCTTGGATTTGAATGCATCAAGCCGGAAGGCGCATTTTATTTGTTTGTGAAATCTCCGGTTGAAGATGAGAAAGCATTTTGTGCGGCGGCAAAAAAACAGAATATACTTATTGTTCCGGGAAGTTCTTTCGGATGTCCGGGATATGTTCGTATTGCGTATTGCGTTGCTTACGAGACGATTGTGAATTCTTTGCCGAAGTTCAAAGAACTTGCAGAAGAATACAAATAAAAAACGGAAAATAGACGCAGGAGAAGAGACAATGATGGTCAGAAAAGAACTTTTAAGTAAAATTCGCACAGTCGAGCCGTATGTTCCGGGAGAACAGCCGCGGCAGAAAGTAGTGAAACTGAATACTAATGAAAATCCATATCCGCCGTCGCCGGAAGTAAAGACAGCGCTGAAAGCGATCGAGGAGGATGCGTTTCGGTTATATCCTGATCCGACATCAGGAGAACTTGTAAAGGCGCTTGCAGATCAATTCGGTGTGGGGGAAGACCAGATCTTTGCAGGAGTCGGGTCAGATGACGTACTCTCCCTGTGTTTCCTTACTTTTTTCAATTCGGAAAAACCGGTGCTGTTTCCGAATATTACATACTCTTTTTATGAAGTATGGGCAAATTTGTATCGGATTCCGTATAGTTGTCCTAAGCTGGATGATCATTTTAAAATTGTGAAAGAAGATTACTATCAGGAAAACGGAGGAATTATTTTCCCGAATCCGAATGCTCCGACTGCGATTTATGAAGATCTTGATTTTATCGAAGATATTCTGCAGCATAACAGAGACAGCATTGTGATCGTAGATGAAGCTTATATTGATTTTGCAGGAAAGTCGGCAGTCGGGCTGATCAGCCGTTATGATAATCTGATCGTTACGCAGACATTTTCAAAGTCCAGAAGTATGGCTGGAATGAGGATTGGATATGCAGTTTCTAATCCGGGTCTGATCCGCTGTTTAAATGATGTTAAATATTCGTTTAACTCATATACGATGAGCTGTGCGGCGATTGCCTGCGGGACAGCGGCTTTGCAAAACAGGGAATATTTTGAAACAACGGTCCGTAAGATAGTAAAAACAAGGGAAGAGGTCAAAGGAGAACTGAAAAAGCTTGGATTTGAATTTACAGATTCAAAAGCGAATTTTCTGTTTGTGACCCATCCAAAATATAGCGCGGGAAAATTATTTGAAGAGTTGAGAGAAGCGGGCATTTATGTGCGGCATTGGAACGATCCGAAAATAAAAGATTATCTGAGAATTACAATAGGTACAGACGAGGAGATGAAGGTTCTTCTTGATTTCCTGAAAAAGAAAATAGGAGCATAAAAAATGATTAAAAAACTGTTACAAGGTATGGTTGTTGGAATTGCCAATATTATTCCGGGAGTGAGCGGAGGAACAATGATGGTTGCAATGGGACTTTATGATAAGCTGATCCATGCAATCACGCACCTGAAATCGGAATTTAAGAACAGCATGAAACTGCTGATACCGATTTTTATAGGGGCAGGAGCGGCAATCGTTATTCTTTCAAGATTATTTGAATTTTTATTGGAGAATTATCCGATCCCAACGAATTTTGCTTTTTGCGGACTGATTGCGGGAAGCCTGCCGTTTATTTTTAACAAGGTGAAGGGACATTCAGTTTCGACGGGAAAGATCATTGCCTTTTTGATCTTTTTTGGTATTGTGATCTTGATGGCTCTTATGGGCGATACAAACGGGAAAGCGGCGGACGTAAGCTTTGGAATCGTAAATGCTATTAAATTATTCGGTGTTGGTGTGGTTGCAGCTGCAACGATGGTTGTTCCGGGAGTGAGCGGATCTATGATGCTGATGCTGCTCGGATATTATGACACGATCTTAAAAACGATCAATCACTTAATGGATGCGGTCGTGGCGTTTGACATGAACGGTATTTTGGCACAGTGCGGAGTGCTTATTCCGTTTGGAATCGGAGTTGTGATCGGAATTTTTCTGATAGCGAAACTGATTGAATTTATTTTTTCAAAAGCAGAGATCCATGCATATTATGCGATTATCGGTCTGATCATTGCATCTCCTATTGCGATTTTACTGAAAACAGACTGGAGCGCTTTTTCTGTAGTGACACTGCTGATCGGACTTGTAACATTTGCAGCCGGATGGTTTGTCGCTTCAAAATTAGGAGGAGAATAATTTTTTAAAAATTTTCCTGATACACAATCAAATTGGCAGTACGAAGGATTGAAAAACAATAAGTTTTCTGATAAATTATATATATAACCGAAATTAGAAATTCATAATTTCACAGGTGTTTATCGCACCTCATAGAGTTTTAATAAAATCCTCCGAAAACCTTGAAAATAAAGGATTTATCGCAATCAGTCCACCTTATCCCTTTATATGATTTCACACAATGTTACCCTTGTTCTGCACAATCATAAGGGCAAAATCAAGGGCAGAAAAATCTGATAACACAATATAACAAAGTGTGGTAATCGGGAAACTGTGATGTATGTGCGAATAGATTATTTTGGAGGATAACACTATGGAGAAATATATTTACGATGAAAGCAACGGACTTTGGTATGAATTGCAGGGGGATTATTATATTCCTTGCCTTACTTTACCAACCGAAAAAGAAAACAAGCCTATCGGCTTATGGGGACAGCGACACAAACGCTATTTACAGGAATGCAAGAAAGCAGTTTACATCACGCTACTCACAAGTGGCAGATTGAACAGTTATCTTGCTGATATTGACGAACAGGCAACGGAGATGATGTTTCGATTGGTTGAGCAAATGGCTGATAAGGAGGGCGTTACTGAACAGCTCAAAACAGAACGCCCGATGTTGTGGGTTGGCAGAATAAACGAGATACAGGCAAGAGCAAGAGAAATCGTCAATGCAGAAATTATCTACGCATAGTAATGTAACGCTTATAAGATGAAAAAGAGGGTAGGCAGATAATATTTTTTGTCTACCCTCTTTGACTTGAAAACAGATACTAAATTGAGAAAACCTGCGTAAATACACTATCTCATTTCTGCAATTATTTTAAGACTTTATTGCACGAATTTTATAATAATGATAGAATGAATTAGTCAAAGCTAACTTGATTGATGTAAGGAGAGGTGTAATTATGTCTTTTTTTCAAAACACTTGTAAACCTAAAGGACTTGGCGGAAGCCTTATGGTTAATATGATGAATATAGGTCATTCTCCTATGGCAGAATGGGGATTGAAGCATATAAAAATTAATAAGAACGATATATCATTAGACGTTGGTTGCGGTGGTGGTGCAAATATAAAAAAACTATTAGAAAAAAGTCCAAAGGGTAAAGTTTTTGGCATTGATTATTCAGAGGTTAGTGTTAGAAAATCAAAAAAAGTTAATAAATTTGCAGTAGAAAGAAAGCATTGTGAAATTCTGCAAGGAAATGTGCAGGAACTTCCTTTTGCCAATGAAACCTTTGACTTAGCAACTGCTTTTGAAACAATATATTTTTGGTCTGATATTGACCAAAGTTTTAGCCAGATATATAGAGTGCTAAAAAAAGGTGGAATTTTTATGGTTTGTAATGAGTCAAATGGCGAAAATGACAAAGATAAAAAATGGACAGAGATTATAAAAGGAATGAAAATTTATACTTCCAAAGAGATTAAATATTCTTTGGAAAAAGCAGGATTTACGCATATAGAAACGAACAAAAATGCTAAAGGCTGGCTTTGTGTGGTTGCTCGAAAGTAAAACAATTTTTAAATTTTACCTGATATACTTAACGGATACGCTCACAATTTCAGCAACTGGCGAAGTAATCCCGTCATGCTTGCAAGCCATTCAAAGTCCCCGTTATCTAACAAGGGGCACAATTTACGAGGGCAAATGGACGAAACAGGCGAAAGTCCTTGAATATATGGGGGGGGTAAACGCACTTTCAAGGGGTGTTAACTGAAAGACGGTCATTTAACACCTTTTCAAACAAAAAGATAATGAAATTTACATCTCTGAGCAGACAGAAAATGATATTTGGATAGTGGAAAATAATATTGGGGAATTGACAAAGTTTTTGCGAGGTGCTATTATAACGATGTTATATAACAGTGTTATAAAAAGAGGATTAAAAATGAGCAACGAAGAAAAAACGACATTGCAGATGATTTTATCGGCTGCTATACAGGAATTTCTTGAAAAAGGCTTCACATCTGCTTCATTACGAAATATTGCTAAAAAAGCAGGCGTAACCACAGGGGCTTTATATGGCTATTATGATAGTAAAGAGGACTTGTTTGA
>CAJLUP010000080.1 GCA_905209865.1 uncultured Lachnospiraceae bacterium | reverse complement strand
CTTTGTAAATCCTGCAGCTACATAGTGACGGATCAATTCTTCTGAATCAGCCATCGCCTCTGCTTCATCTTTATATGCGAATGTAAGCGGTCCTAAATGATCTCCTCCAAGAAAGATTCTGTTGCGGTCAAATCCGTTACGATCCGCAATCTCAAGAACAAATTTTTTAAAGTCAGCAGGTGTCATACCTGTATATCCGCCGTTCTGATCGCACTGATTTGCCGTACTCTCGATCAAAACGCAGGATCCGTCTGAAAGGCCTCTCTTAAACGCCGCCTCGATAACATAGCCGTTGGCGCTGCACACAGAATAAATTCCGACATTTTTACCCTGTTTCTGCAATTCAACAATTTTTTTCAATGGATTTTGTCGCATGATAAACTCTCCTTTTCGCTTTACTTTGTTATATTTATCGTAGCACTTTCAATTTGCGCCTACTTTGGATTAATTAAACAATCGTTTGCATTTTTTGAGAAAGTGCAAAATGGAAATGCGAAATCACCTGTTCTGTGCTATACTTATAGCGAAAATAATTAATTAAAATGTAATAACAAGAAATTACATTAAATTCTAAAGAATCGAGGTTGACATTATGCCATTAGTTACAACAAATGAAATGCTGAAAAAAGCGCAGGCAGGACATTACGCAGTAGGCGCATTCAACGTGGAAAATATGGAAATGGTCATGGCGGTTATCAAGGCAGCCGAGGAAATGAACTCCCCGGTCATCATGCAGACAACTCCATCCACAGTAAAATATGCAGGACTTGACTATTATCTTGCAATGGTAAGAACAGCCGCAGAACGTGCAAGCGTTCCGGTAGCGATCCACCTTGACCACGGCAGCAGCTTTGAACTTGCAATGCAGGCTCTCCGCACAGGATATACTTCTATCATGATCGATGGTTCTCACGGCTCTTTCGAGGAGAACATCACTTTAACACGCAGAGTGGCAGACGCATGTCTTCCTTCTCAGATCAGCGTAGAAGCTGAGCTTGGTAAAGTCGGCGGTAAAGAGGATGATCTTGAAGCAGAGAACGATTCTCCGTACACAGATCCTCAGCAGGCAAAAGAATTTGTAGAGCGTACAAACGTAACTTCACTTGCAGTTGCAATCGGAACAGCACACGGACTGTATCAGGGGACACCGAAGCTTGACTTCGAACGTCTTGCTGCAATTCGCGAAGTTGTTTCTATTCCTCTTGTACTTCACGGAGCTTCCGGTGTACCGGACGACGCAGTACGCGAGTCTATCAAACTTGGTATCTGTAAAGTAAACTTTGCTACAGAGCTTCGTATCGCATACAGCGACGGCGTGAAGAAATATCTTGCAGAGAATCCGGACGGTTTCGATCCGAAGAAATACGGAACTGTAGGTATGGAAAACGTTACAGCTCTCGTAAAAGAAAAAATCAGCGTATGCGGATCTGAAGGACAGGCTTAATTATAAGCTTTCCCCGCATAAACATATAAAAAATACAGACCGGAGAATTTATCAGATCTTCGGTCTGTATTTTTTATTTTTATCTTCCTGTCATTTATTTCATTTTTGTCAGCGCAATTATATGCAGAATTGCAAAGTATATACCAACAAGGGCAATTCCTCCACTGAGTACACATAAGCCAACAGAATACTTTTCTACATATGCATTCAATACGACAAGCACTGCAAGAAGAAGATACAGTATAATAAGAACGACCACTTTTCCCTTCGCCTTATTTTCCACGATGTACTGAAGTGCCGAAACACGGCGTTCAAAATCTACATCATTTACCACTTCCATTTTTTTCAAAAATCCGCGGCGGAACGCAAATTCTGCAATCGCCATCATTACTGCCCAGGCAACCGCTGCCTGAAGCCATGTCAAAAACGTTGCGCCGAACAGAATTGCCGCAAACAGAAGCACAACAAAACGATTTTTAAAAAACAGCGCCGAGTTCTCATGCTTTTTATCTACGAGATACCCTTTTTTGGTAATCATATCGTAAAAAATAACCCGTCCCTTTTTATCTGTATAAATATTTCTGCCTGACAGGCGGATCTTCTCCACCGGTTTCGATTTTTTCTTAGCCATTTTTAATCATTCCACAATCTTTCATTTTCTAGTTTTTATCTAACATTGCTTTTCCCATGCAGTATGTCTGAAGTACCTGATAATCACGGTCAAGAACAACAAGGTCAGCATCCAATCCGACTTTAATAGAACCTTTGCGATCATCGATCTTTAAGCATGCAGCCGGGTTCTTCGTACAAGAATTAATTGCTGTATCTACCGGAACAAGCGCTTCTTCGATCAGAATACGCAAACCGTCATTAATATGAAGTGTAGATCCAGCCAGTCCTTTTGATGATGTCAGATGCGCACTTCCATCTTCGTAAATCTCAATCTCGTTTCCGCCGAAAATAAATTTCGATCCTGCCGGTGAACCTTTTGCCATAAGTGCATCACTTACCATGATTCCGTAATGAGGTCCTTTTGCTTCAAAGAACTGATGAAGCGCTAACGGTGTTGAATGGTTACCGTCACAAATAATCTCTCCGTACATGCTCTTCATTCTGTAAGCAGCGCCTACAAGTCCGTTTGCACGATGATTAAACGGTGTCATTCCATTGTATACATGTGTCATTGATCTTGCACCATGAGCAAATGCCTGTACTGCCTCTTTGCTTGTTGCAGCGGAATGTCCGATACTTACAACGACTCCGTGATCTGCACAGTAGCGTGTCAATGCAAAATCATCATCTGTCTCTGTTGCCATTGTAATATATTTGATCAATCCGTTCGCTGCTTCCTGGTATTTCTTAAACTGCTCTACCGTCGGTTTTACAATATACTGTTCCGGCTGCGCTCCCTTGTATTTCATATCAAGGTACGGTCCTTCAAAATGAACTCCCAGAATCTCTGCGCCTTCATATCCGTCTTCAACAACTTTTGCCACGTTTTTCAAAGCGTTCGTCAAAACTTCTTCGCTCTGCGTAATTGTTGTTGCAAGGAGAGCCGTTACGCCTTCATCTACGATATTACGAACCCAGTAACGAAGTCCGTCTTCTTTCGCATCGTTTGTATCAAATCCATACGCTCCATGGCAGTGTACATCGATAAATCCCGGTAAAATGCGGTTATCACCGTAATCACAGTCTACCGGATGTTTTCCGTACTCATAGATGTCAACGATTTTTCCGTCTTTCACTTCAATCTGTGCTTCTACGAACTGATCTGCAAACCAAACTTTTTTACTTTGAATAATCATTACAATTCCTCCTGTCTTTCGTAGGATATACGAATCCCACATCTTGATTTTCATTAAAAAATGTTATATTATTTAAAAAGTACAAATCGTTTTTTACAACCGAGGTATACCATCATGACAAATCAACATACAACAAACAAATTTGAACCTTTCGGATCATTTTATGATGAACCGCTCGATACTCAAAAACATAATTTAAATCAATGGGAGTTTTCTGCATCTTCAAAAAAATTAGATACTCTCTTTCTTTTTCCATGCGAAATATATATAGAGTGTCCCGCCGGGTTGGCGCTTCTTCTTATCGCCGCATCTCCTGACATGACCGATCTGAAAACAGTTCCGCTGCGTCATAATTTAAAACTTGCGCCGAACACTGCATTTAACCTGATTCCGTTGACCTCTTCTCTTACATGGCGCATCCTTATAGCGAAAAACTGCTGTAAAGAACAGCAGCCTGCAGATTTTACAAAACCTCTGCCAACGCCGTATACATACCAGCCTGTATCTGTACCGTTCCATTTGAGACGGATTGTAGACTGCTGGTTTACGAAGCAGTCCAAGGCGTGTCACATCGCACAGCCTGCGCATAAATCATACGAATTGATCTATGTATACGAAGGCAGTCTGGATATCACGCTTTCTTCCGGGAAGAACACGCTTCAGCCTCATGATCTGATCATATACCGTTCAGACAAAGCTGAAATGTCCGTTCAGGACGGCTGTTCCTATCTCACAGTTGTGTTTGAGGTAAATCACAGACGCTCTCTGCATGTCCTGGATCATACATTTCACTGTACAAGTGAGATGCAGCAGATCCTTTGGAAACTTTTGATTGAAAGTGATGAACATTCCTACTATACGCACACTTTAATGATCTGCTATCTTCAGGAAGTCCTTCTGTTGATCATGCAGTTCTATGAGACAATGAACCATAAAACGCTTTTGACAGACAGCAAGTCGGCTCAAAATGACCTTCTCTCCGAGATCTTATCCTACATGAACAAACGTATAACCGAGCCGCTCACGATTGAAGATATCTGTCATGAATTTTTTATCTCGCGATCTTCCCTGCAGGCATTGTTCAAGACACACCTAAATACTTCGCCGAAAAACTATCTGCTCAATATTAAGCTTCAAAAGAGTAAAGAGCTGATCCGCGAGAACCAGTACACAATCAGTGAGATCGCATACAGACTCGGTTTCAGCTCCATCCACTACTTTTCGAGGCTGTTTAAAAAATATTTTAACACAACGCCAAGCGACTATGCCAGAAAAGCAGCCGAGAACCAAAACCGCCAAAACAAACTCTGATTATATCTGCATGATGCTTTAGTCTGTGATTACGTTCTGAATGCTGTATCGGGAAATTTGGATCACAGTGCTTTTGTTGATCTCCACATCGATCACATCATTTTTGATCTTAACAATCTTTCCGTAAATACCACCCGCGAACATGATGCGCGCTCCGACTTTAATTGCTCCTTGCAGATCGCGCATCGCTTCGCGGTTTTTCTTCATGTTTCTTGAAGACATTGCGATCAGAACGATTGCGCAGACACCGACAAGCACTGCAACTGTAACACAAGTCCAAATAATAACTTCACTGTTAATAGCCATAATTATATTTTATCCTCCTTATCGGAACATGGTCTGCCTTTCGGCAAACCATGTTCTTTCTCTTCCAAGCCAGTCTTATTTTCTTGTATACGGATAAAGTGTAACACCTTTTACAACTCGGTTTACTTCACCTGTCGGACACGGATTATCCGGTGTAATGTCAAGTGAAAGTGATTTAAGAACTGCAAGTGTCTGTGCAAACAAGATATAGTCAAGTCCGAGAAGAATATTCTCATTCTCCTCTTTCATATCATATACAACTGTATAATCTGCAAGCGCTGAAACTGCCTCATCTGCGCTGCTCATAACAACTACGATCTTGTTTCCTTTTCTCTGTCCGCTCATTTCCTTGAGAAGATCAACTTCATACTGTCTTGTATAAGCTTCATCACTCAAATATACAACTGTCAATGTTGTGTCATCAACGATTGATTTCGGGCCATGACGGAATCCCATCGGTGTGTCATACATTGTAACAACACGGCCTGCTGTCAGCTCAAGCATCTTAAGAGCAGATTCCTGAGATGTTCCTTTTAATGTGTTGCTTCCAAGGTATACGATACGCTCGAAATTATATTCGTCAACGATCTGCTGAGCAACGCCATAGTTATTGTCAAGGAAGTTCTGTCCTGCTGCTGCAATCTTGCGAACTTTTTCAACTGTCTCTTCCAGCTCATTCAGGTGGAAGCAAAGATATGTTGCAAGATACATATTAGAGTAGCTTGATGTCATTGCAAAACTCTGGTCATGTGTCTCATCTGTCAGGTTGATTGCATAGCAGTTGTGTGTCTCTGCTGCACGTTTGGAAAGAGCTCCGTTTTTATTACATGTTACAAAGAGATGATAAACGTTATCGCACACGCTCTCTGCCGCATCTACTGCTCCAACAGACTCCGGTGAGTTTCCTGAACGTCCGAAGCTGATCAAAAGCGTCGGTTTCGTACGGGACAGATAAGCCTCCGGTGTAGCAACGATATCTGTTGTTCCGTAAGATTTTGCTTTGTGGTCGAGCAGTCCTGCAAGATGAGCAAACAATGCGTTTCCTACGAACTCACTTGTTCCTGCTCCTGTAAGGATCACATCGAAATCATCACATTTGATTACCTGATCGATAAATTTCTGAAGTTCATCTTTGTGCTCTTCGATCTGACGGCATGTCTTCTCCCATGTCGCCGGCTGCTGATAGATTTCCGACAATGTAAATGTTGAAGATGTCTCCTTCATTTTGTCTTCTGTGATACCAAAAATTGTACTCATAATTTATCTCCTTTCGTACTGCTTTTTGCAGCGTGTTTTATAGTATGCAGTTAATATTCAGACTTACGGCTGTATTCTTTCAAACGAACATCAGCCATATTTGTTAAAAGCCTCGTTTTAAATTCCGTCTTCAGACTCTTCCTGTACTACCTGCTTGAATTCATATTTTGTTACCTGCTCTTTTCCTGTCTCAAGTACAGACTCTACAAGTCCATCCAAATCGTCCATGAATTTACGCGACATTACGATCTCTACGAGCATCGGCAGGTTTGTGCCCGCAACAATACGTACATTCTCTTTTCCATGTCCGAGCGAAGCTGCAACGTTAAACGGTGATCCGCCCATCAAGTCTGTAAAGATAATAATTCCTTCACAATCTTTCAACTCATCCATTGCTTTCGCAATCTCTGTTGTCAATTCTTCCGTTCCGTATGTCGGAAGGAAATCTACATAGCGGTATGCTTCCTGCTCTCCTGCGATCAAATTCACAGAGCTTGTCATACCTGAACCAAAATTTGCATGTCCTGTAACGATTAATCCTACCATAATATATCTCCTGTTCTATTTACTGCCTGCATTTTCTGCAGCATTTTGCTTTAACTATCTTGCTCCTGCGCCTCGGCCTCTCTAAGATAACGATCGACAACGGGCATATAAACAGCTTTGGGATGTAAACAAGCCTTTGCGCTCTGCATATAGATCAGCGCGTTTTTGTCATCCCCCAGAGCAGTATATTGCTTTGAAATCATAACCAAGATCACTCCGAGTGCAAATCCATAGTACCGCTTTGAATTAATATCCTCGTCCATCTCTTCGATCAGATCTGTTCTGCCGTCAAGCATGACCGCATATGCATTTTCATTATAATGAATAAATGCTTCGTCCCCTGTTTTCTTAATTTCTTTTAAGATCCAGTCTGCATACTTCCTGTTTCCTTTGATCAGGAACGTATGGAAATATGTTTCCAGAAAACTTTGCTTATCATCAGGGCGCGGATATGTTGTATCCAACATGTGTATGAGCATTTTCTCGAATTTTTCTTCTTCTTTCGCCACATATAACGCTCTTAATTTATAGAGGTCACAGACATACTCTCCAAGAAGTTTTCTCGTAATCCACATATCTGCCGTTCTCTCTACAAGAACACAGTCCTTATTTTTAAGCCCGACATTCATATTATGCAGTTGAAAGTTTTTGATGCCCTGAAAGATAAGATATCCAACAGCGGCAATCAATATAATAAAAATTGTTATTGTGTTCAAAAAGCCACCTAATTTCTCTGTAAAATAATGTAAGGGGGGGATTAAAATCCCTCCCCTTACTTATACCCGACATAGATTTATGTCGGCATTTTCATAATGAATCGACTTATTCAGCCGGCTCCTCCGGAAGCTGATACCACTCAACAAGCGGTGTATATCCTCCCGGAATTGTGTTTCCGTCAGCATCCATAGCTTTGGAATCACCTGCCCAGATACCGAATGCACAACCTACGATACCTACTACGAGGATAAGGATGATACATTTAACCGGTGTCCAGCCTTTTTTGATCAGAACGTAAATTCCAAGTGTGATCAACAACGGGATCAGTTTCGGAAGTACTCCGTCAAGAAGGCTCTGAATGTTGATTGCCGGATCGCCAACAACGATACGCAGTGATGTTCCACCATAGTTAGCAATAAGTCCACCTACAACGAAGATACCAAGGATACTTGCTGCACGAGTAAACTCTTTTGCGCTTGATGTCAACAGTGTAACTGCTTTTGTACCAAGTCCGTAAGACCAGTACATAAGTCCAAAACGAACTGCAAACTGAACAGCATTGAAGATGATAAGGAAGAGAACCGCACCGATAATCTGTCCTTCCATCGCCATGTTCGCTGTCAAACCTGCTGTGATCGGAACAAGTGTCAGCCAGAAAAGAGCGTCACCGATACCACCGAGCGGTCCTGCTGCGGAAATACGTACGGAACGGATTGTAGCTGTATCAGCCTTGTTCTGCTCAAGGGAAAGAACAATACCCATTACAAATGTTACGAGGAACGGGTGAGTGTTCAAGAAGTCAAGGTTGTGTGCCATAGAAGCTTTAAGGTCTTCTTTGTTTGTATGTATTTTCTGAAGACCCGGAAGAATGCCCCAAAGCCATCCACAAGCCTGCATTCTTTCATAGTTGAAGGATGCCTGTAAGAAACAGGACAGCCAAACCATTTTGTTCAAAGTTTTTTTATCCAGCTGTGGTGCCGGAGTCAAGTCCTGATATTTCTCTGGAATATTATATGCCATCCTGGTCACCTCCTACAAAGCCTGCGCCTGCGCCGGCATTCTGTTTGATCTTTGTCTGTGTTGTGAAGTCATAGATTGCAATAGCTGCACCTACGAATGCACAAAGGAGAAGTGTTGCTCCTGCTGTTGTTGCGTTTGCAGCACAGATAAGTGCCATTGCGAAACCTGCAAGAAGGAATCCCCACATTTCTCCGGACATCATAACTTTCATCAGGATA
>CAJLUP010000079.1 GCA_905209865.1 uncultured Lachnospiraceae bacterium | reverse complement strand
CAACTATACCGAACGTACCGAGCGAACCGGAGACGGACGGAACACAGACGCCAACCGTACCGAACGTACCAAGTGAGCCGGAGACAGACGGAACGCAGACGCCAACTATACCGAACGTACCGAGCGAACCGGAGACGGACGGAACACAGACGCCAACTATACCGAATGCACCGAGTGAGCCAGAGACAGACGGAACACAGACACCGGATATACTGGACGTGCCAAGCGAGCCCGAGGCAAACGGAACGGTAACGCCGGAAACAGATGAAACAAATACATCAAATGCACCGGATACAGAGGGTACTAAGACACAGGATTTGTCTGCAGAATCAGAGAAAACGCAAAGTACGTTGAGTTCAGGAGGAGAATCTTCAGAAAATCAGACTCCTGTTTCGGCGCCGAAAACAGGAGATACGGATCAGATCGTTATTTGGTTCTCCCTCTTGGGATTATCACTTATCTTCGGAACGGCTGCTGCAGCAGGAAAGAAAAGAAGTTCTTATAAATAAATAGAAGATGTAAGAGAAAAGCGAAAAGTGGTGATATGCCGCTTTTCGCTTTTCTTGAATGTGTTCTGAATTTTTATTGGAGATCCAAAAGATCGGAAAATTTTTGAATCGTCCTTTTGGCATCGGGGACATTTCCGAAACCGTATTCGGCAAAAATGAAAGGAATGTCTGCATCGCGGCAGGCATCCGCATCCCCTTGTGTATCTCCGACATAAACCGGAGAAGTTAAATGGTTTCGTTCAATCAGCATGCGGAGAGTCCGTCCTTTTGGAACATTTGTCTCTCCGAAACAGAGATGATCCTTTATAAAGGAGGTGATACCGATTGCCTTCATCGTTGTTTCAATATAACCACACTGGCAGTTGCTGACAATAAAGAGGGGATATTTTTCTGCCAGTTTTTGTATTGTATCGGCAACGCCGTCATAAATGATGCCGGGATGGTTTTCTAAATAGTTATTTTCATATTCAAAACAGGCAAAGAGGAGTTTCTCCTTTTCTTTCTTGGAAAGTGAAGGGAAGAGAATGTCTCCGATTTCAGTCATTGTTTTTCCGAAGACACCGCCTAAGATCTGTCTGTTCAGTATCAGATCAAGAGAAGAATGAGTTTTGATCGCTGAATTCCATGCGGCTGCGACGGAATCTGTAGAATCCCACAATGTACCGTCTACATCAAAAATTATGCTGTCCATGTATAAGTTTCCTTTCCTTTGTATGATTATAGGATAACCATAGCATAAAATCGACCTTTTAAAAAGAGGGTTTTTAGTGTATACTTGAGTATGATTGCGAAATGGAGGTAATTGTTGCCATGCGAGAGAAAATTGTATTAATAGACGGACATAGTATTCTAAATCGTGCGTTTTATGGAGTGCCTGATCTGACAACTCCTGAAGGGCTGCATACAAATGCTGTGTACGGATTTTTGAATATTATGTTTAAAATATTAGATGAAGAGAAACCGGAGTATTTAACTGTTACATTTGATGTTCATGCTCCGACATTCCGGCATGAGATGTTTTCAGAATATAAGGGGACAAGAAAACCGATGGCAGAGGAACTTCGTCAACAAGTCCCTGTTATCAAAGAAGTTCTTGAGGCGATGCACATTTCTACGGTAGAGAAAGCAGGGCTTGAAGCGGATGATCTTCTCGGGACACTTTCAAGAATTTGCGAAGAGAAAGGTATGGATGTTTCGATCATATCAGGAGACAGAGATACACTACAGCTTGCAACAGAACATGTGAAGATTCGGATTCCGAAGACAAAACAGGGGAAAACCGAGATTGAAAATTACTATGCGTCAGACGTAGTGGAAAAATATGGGGTAACACCGTCAGAATTTATCGATGTGAAAGCGCTGATGGGAGATACTGCAGATAATATTCCGGGAGTCCCTGGAATCGGAGAAAAAACAGCGACAAAGATCATAGTGGAATATCAGACGATTGAAAATGCATACGCCCATGCATCGGAGTTGAAACCTCCTCGCGCAAGTAAGAATATTCAGGAGTTTTGGGAGCAGGCAAAATTGAGCAAGGTACTTGCAACGATTGAAACGCATGCAGAATTTGAATTTGATATTGAAAAAGCTCATTATGAAAATCCTTACACAGAAGAAGCATATGAGATTTTCGAACGGCTTCGTTTTAAAAATATGCTCGGACGATTTTCTTTGGAAACAAAAGAAAATGCAGTTGAAAAGCACTTTCGTGAAGTGACAGAAAAAGAAGAGATTGAGCGTGTATTTGCGATGGCGGCGAAGGCGGACTGCGTTGGAATTGCGTTGTCGAAGGAGGAAGGCAATGTGCTTCCGCTTTTTGCACATCCATCAGGATTTGGAAGAATTTCTGTTGCATGGAGTGAGGAACAGATCGTGACGATTCCTTGCGACATGTGTGCGGATATGGGATTCCTGTTCGAAAAACTGTCAGAATTGGCGCAAAAAGGAAAACGGTTTTCTGTGTGTGGTTTGAAGGAAGTTCTTCCGTATATAAATAATATTCCGCAGAATATTGCATTTGATGTGATTGTTGCAGCTTATTTGCTGAATCCGTTAAAGAGTGATTATACTTATGAAGATGTGGCGCAAGAGTACCTCGGCCTTTCTGTCGGAGAGCAGGATGATCTGAAGAAAAAATGCTGTTATGAAGCTTATACAGCGTTTGCTTCTGTAGAAATACTTGATAAAAAATTAAAAGAAGCACAGATGGATCGTCTTTTCTATGAAATTGAAATGCCGCTTGTATTTACTTTATACGACATGGAAGCAGCAGGCGTGAAAGTGGAAGCAAAAGCTTTGAAAGCATACGGAGATCAATTAGGGGAACAGATCGTTAAGCTGGAACGTCAGATCTATGAGCTGGCAGGGGAAGAGTTTAATATTAACTCTCCGAAACAACTGGGAGTCATTTTATTTGAAAAATTAAATATGCCTCATGCAAAGAAGACAAAGACCGGATATTCGACGGCAGCAGATGTGTTAGAAAAATTAGCTGAAGATCACCCGATCGTCAGTCAGATACTGGAATATCGTCAATTAACTAAATTAAAATCGACCTATGCGGATGGATTGGCGGTATTCATTGGAACAGATGGAAGGATTCATGGGAAGTTTAATCAAACGGTGACTGCTACCGGAAGGCTGAGCAGCACGGAACCGAATCTGCAGAATATTCCGGTTCGCATGGAGCTTGGAAGGATGATTCGAAAAGTGTTTGTGCCAAAGGAAGGATGTGTGTTTGTTGACGCAGATTATTCACAGATTGAGCTTCGAATTTTGGCGCATTGTTCAGGGGATGAACAGTTGATCAAGGCGTATAAGGAAGCGACAGATATTCATCGGATGACAGCGTCTCAAGTATTTCATACGCCTTTTGAGGAAGTGACAGATTTGCAAAGAAGAAATGCAAAAGCTGTCAATTTTGGAATCGTATATGGCATCAGTTCTTTTGGATTAAGTATGGATCTTAGTATTACAAGGAAAGAGGCTGCGGAATATATCGATCATTATTTTGAGACGTATCCGGGAGTGAAAACGTTTCTTGACGATTCAGTAGCAAACGCTAAAGAAAAAGGCTATGCGGTTACATTGTTTGGCAGAAGAAGACCCGTACCGGAATTGAAATCAAGTAATTTCATGCAGAGGAATTTTGGAGAGCGGGTTGCGATGAACGCTCCGATACAAGGAACGGCGGCGGATATTATGAAAATCGCAATGATTGATGTTCACAGAGAACTTAAGAAAAGAAATATGAAGTCGCGTATGATCCTTCAGGTACATGATGAATTGCTGATTGAGGCAGATTGTTCAGAAATAGATGAAGTGAAAGAAATTTTAAAAGATAAGATGGAAAATGCCGTAAAACTGTCAGTTCCGTTGATTGCAGATATGCATACCGGAAAGAATTGGTATGAGGCGAAATGACGATATTTGACGGAACAGGAGACAAAGTATGGAAAATATGAAGATTTTAGGAATTACCGGCGGCGTGGGTTCGGGAAAAAGTGAAGTTTTGAATTACATGGAAGCTCAATACGACGCCTGCGTTTGCCAGATGGATGAGGTGGCAAAACAGCTTGAAAAAAGTGGAGAAGCATGTTTTCAGAAAATCGTAGATCAGTTCGGAGATTCGGTGATCGGAAACGATGGGGAATTGGATCGCAAAAAACTGGGAGAAATCGTATTTTCCGACAGTAAAAAACTGGAAATCCTAAATGAGATCGTTCATCCGGCAGTGCTGGAGTATACAGCAGAAGACATCAGAAAAAAACGGAGAGAAGGAAAGAAACTGTATGTTTTGGAATCTGCTCTTCTCGTGGAAATAGGACATGAATTATGCGATGAGATTTGGTATATATATGCGGAAGAAAATGTCCGAAGAAGCAGGCTGGAACAGTCGAGGGGGTATACGCAGGAGAAGATCACACGAATGATTGCTTCTCAGCCTTCAGAAGAAAAACTTCGTGAAATCTGCACGGATAGAATTGACAATAGCGGGGATTTTGAAGAGACAAAAAGACAAATAGGAGAGAAAATACAATTATGAGAATGTGCAGCATTGCCAGTGGGAGCAGCGGCAACTGTATCTATGTCGGAAGCAATAACACGCATTTGCTTGTAGATACGGGAATCAGCAAGAAAAGAATAGAAGAGGGACTGAAGGCGCTGGAGTTAAAAGGAGAAGACTTAGATGGAATACTGATCACCCATGAACATTCGGATCATATCCAAGGATTAGGGGTATTCAGCAGGAAATATGAAATTCCGATTTATGCTACGCCGGGAACGATCATGGGGATTAAGAGTTATTCCGGTTTGGGAAAGATGCCGGAAGGACTTTATCGGGAAATCCATGCAGATGAGCCCTTTGAACTAGGAGATGTAACAGTGAAACCGTTTGCAATTTCGCACGATGCGAATGAGCCGTCAGGGTATCGGTTGGAGCAAGGGGGAAAATCGGTTGCGGTCGCTACGGATCTCGGGAAATATGATAGTTATACAGTTGAGCGTCTGAAAAATCTTGATGCAGTTCTCCTTGAGGCAAATCATGATATTCATATGTTGGAAGTCGGGGGATATCCGTATTATTTGAAACAGAGAATTCTTGGTGACAGGGGACATTTATCAAATGAATTGTCAGGGCGTCTGCTTTGTGATATACTACATGATAATCTGAAACATATCGTGCTCGGGCATCTGAGCAAAGAAAATAATTACGCAAAGCTTGCATATGAGACGGTCAAATTAGAAGTCACGCTGGCGGATAACGAGTACAAAGGCGAAGATTTGGATATGTTTGTGGCGAACAGAGATACCGTTTCGGATATCATTACGGTCTGATTAAGGAGGAAAATAAAATGAAGAAGTGTATTGTTACAGTATTGGGAAAAGATACAGTAGGAATTGTTGCAAAAGTATGTACATATCTTGCGGAGAATGAGATTAATATTTTAGATATTTCACAGACGATTATTCAGGGTTACTTCAACATGATGGTAATTGTCGATGTGACAAATCTGCCGAAAGATTTTACACAGATGTGCGATGAGATGGAAAAACTCGGAGAAGAGATCGGTGTGAGTATCCGGTGTCAGAGAGAAGATATCTTTGAAAAGATGCATAGATTATAAGAATTCATAAGATGACGCAGACAGAGAGGATAAACGATATGATCAATATGTATGAAGTTTCCGAAACAAATGAAATGATCGAGCATGAAAATCTGGATGTAAGAACGATCACGCTCGGGATCAGTCTTCTTGACTGTATTGATTCGGATTTGGGACAGCTTAATCAAAAGATATATGATAAAATTACAAATACGGCAAAAGATCTTGTTTCCGTGGGACGCGATATAGAAAAAGAATTTGGAATACCGATCGTTAATAAGAGGATTTCTGTTACTCCGATTGCTCTGATCGGCGGCGCGGCATGTAAGACGCCGGAAGATTTTGTGACGATCGCAAAGACGCTCGATCGGGCGGCAGATACAGTCGGGGTGAATTTTATCGGCGGATATTCTGCACTTGTATCAAAAGGAATGACAAAAAGTGATGAGAATCTGATCCGTTCGATTCCGCAGGCGCTTGCACAGACGGAGAGAATCTGCAGTTCTGTAAACGTAGGTTCTACAAAGACAGGAATCAACATGGATGCAGTGCGTCTGTGCGGTGAGATTGTAAAAGCGACAGCGGAGGAAACGAAAGAAAGAGATTCTCTTGGCTGTGCAAAACTCGTCATTTTCTGTAATGCGCCGGATGATAATCCATTTATGGCAGGAGCTTTTCTTGGTGTTACAGAAGCAGATGCGGTGATCAATGTCGGTGTCAGCGGCCCGGGAGTTGTGAAAAAAGCATTGGAGAAGGTGCGTGGAAAAGGATTTGAAGAGTTGTGCGAGACGATTAAAAAGACGGCGTTTAAGGTGACTCGTGTCGGACAGCTTGTCGCAGGAGAGGCATCTCAGAGATTGGGAATCCCGTTTGGTATTGTTGATCTTTCTCTTGCGCCGACTCCGGCAATCGGCGACAGTGTTGCAGAGATTCTCGAAGAGATTGGACTTGAGAGAGTTGGGGCGCCGGGGACAACGGCTGCGCTTGCGATGCTTAACGATCAAGTGAAAAAAGGCGGAGTGATGGCATCTTCCTATGTGGGAGGTTTGAGCGGCGCATTTATTCCGGTCAGTGAAGATCAGGGGATGATCGATGCTGTTCATGCAGGTTCCCTTACATTGGAAAAATTAGAAGCCATGACATGTGTCTGCTCCGTAGGACTTGATATGATTGCTATTCCTGGAAAGACAAGTGCGGCTACACTTTCAGGAATTATAGCAGATGAGATGGCGATTGGTATGGTAAATCAGAAAACAACGGCAGTTCGTCTGATCCCGGTTATTGGAAAAGATGTAGGAGATACTGCTGAATTCGGAGGTTTGCTTGGATATGCTCCGATTATGCCTGTCAATGAATTTGGATGTGAAGCTTTTGTGAGCAGAAAAGGAAGAATTCCGGCGCCGATCCACAGTTTTAAAAACTAAGAAAATAAAAACAGGAAACAAAGAGTTTTGAAAAACAGGTAGTAATAAAGGGAGAATGATATGAGTAAGATTGCGGTCGTAACAGACAGTAATAGCGGTATTACACAGGAGAGGGCAAAAGAGTTAGGAATCTACGTGCTTCCGATGCCATTTTTTATCGATGGGGAATTGTATTTTGAAGATATTACTCTGACGCAGGAACAGTTTTATGAAAAGCTCGGAGCGGATTCGGATATTTCCACTTCTCAGCCTTCTCCGGGGAATGTGATGGAATTATGGGAAAGCATTTTGAAAGAATACGATGAGATTGTGTGTATTCCGATGTCCAGCGGACTTAGCAGTACTTGTGAGACGGCAATGTCGATTGCGCGGGAATATAAGGGGAGAGTTCAGGTAGTAGATAATCAGAGGATTTCAGTTACACAGGAACAATCGGTATATGATGCGATGTATTTGCGTGAAAAAGGATTGAACGCAAAAGAGATCAAAGAGATTCTTGAGGAAGAAAAATTACAGGCAAGTATTTATATTACGGTGGATACATTAAAATACTTGAAAAAGGGAGGAAGAATTACTCCGGCAGCAGCAGCGATCGGAACGGTTTTGAACTTGAAGCCGGTTCTTCAGATTCAAGGGGAAAAATTAGATGCATTTGCGAAAGTAAGAGGCTGGAAGGCTGCGAAGAAGACGATGTTGAATGCGATTGAAAAAGATTTGAACGAACGGTTTGCAGATGTAAAAGACCAGATTATACTTGGTATGGCATATACATGCTCAAAAGAAGAAGCGATGGAGTGGAAACAAGAGATCATGGAACGTTTCCCGGGATATGAGTTTTTGGAAGCTCCGTTGTCTTTGAGTGTTTCCTGTCATATCGGACCTGGGGCGATGGCGGTAACTTGCATTAAGAAAGTTTCAAGATAATCATTGTGAAATAAAAATAATAAAAATGCATCTTTCGGAAAATTTCCGGAGGATGCATTTTTACTGTGTTTGAAATAATTGTGACAAATTTTGGGATCAGCCGATACCGCCGAAGAAAATTCCAAGGATGTATACGAGTACGGCAACTCCGCAAAATACATATTTGGTCATTGGTTTGAACCATTTTCCAATCGTGTGGACGCGGCCAAGCTGAGCAGCATTTCTGGCAAATTTGTCTCCGCATACCCAAAACATTGTAATTCCGGCAAGCAGTGCGCCGAGTGGGATTACATAGATTGATATGCTGTCCATCCAAGCGCTTAACAGTCCGCCTTCCACAAAGATTCCTACGGCAGCAGTGACGATACCGACAAAAGCGATTGATAATCTGCGGGACCATCCAAGCCGTTTCTGAAGCGCTTCAACCGGACTTTCCAAAAGGTTCATTAAAGAGGTGATTCCGGCAAAAAGCACCGCAAGGAAAAAGATGATTGCAAAGATTCTTCCAAATGGGATGGCGCGTATAACACCCGGGATTGTGATAAACAGAAGTCCCGGACCAGAGTTTGGTTCCATGCCGAAAGAAAATACAGCCGGAATGATGACAAGTCCTGCCAGTAATGCAGCTAAAGTGTCAAAGAATGAAACGTATTTTGCACTGCTGACGATATCGACATCTGATTTTAAATAGCTTCCGTAGACAACGGTTCCGCTTCCGGCGAGGGAAAGGGAGAAAAATGCCTGACCCATAG